>CAJXYT010000012.1 GCA_913063505.1 uncultured Gammaproteobacteria bacterium
CAACGTGACGAGGGCGCTTGCTGAAAAATTGACGAGATTGTTACCCAGAAGGATAAGGCCAATTAGCTGGTCGGGTCGCTTTAGTAGCTGTTCGGCAAGTCTCGCGCCGCGGCTTCCCGCACGGACTTTATGGCGCAAATGATACCGATTAAGGCTCATCAATGCCGTTTCCGAGCCCGAGAAAAACGCAGAAAGCAGCAGCAGCACTACGAGCAGACTGATGAGCCCTGCCAGTGGCATGTCACTGCCCAATAGTAGGGTCGCTCCAAGTTAGGTTATACGTATCAAGTTCTGGCATTTGTTAGCTCCAGCTTCGACCGAGGACTTGCTCCAAGATCACTCTGACACCAAAATACGCAATGCACAGCAATACGAAACCGCTGAGATAAAGCTCGATAGCTCGTCGGCCGCGCCAGCCTGCATAGAAGCGTCCGACTAATAATGTGCCGAAAACAAACAGTGCCAGTAATGAAAAGGCCGTTTTATGCGCGAGATGTTGAGCAAATAAATTGTCGATGAACGTTAGTCCGGACAATATTGATACGGCGAGACCAGCAAACCCGATGGCCGTAATACCGAAAAGTAATTTCTCGGTTGTCTCCAATGGGGCAAACAGGCTGCTGACTGCGGAAAGATTGCCAGCGTGCAGGCGCTTTTCCTGCATCATCGCGTAAACAGCGACGATCGCGCCAACGTTCAGCAGACCGTAAGACATTAAGGAGATGAGAATGTGGGACCGAACTTGCCAGGAGAGTACGGTCAAGTCGGTGGCTGAGCTTTCGAAGCCCGTGGTAACCACGGCGATGGCACCAAGCAGGAGCAGTCCAGCTGAGATGCCGCGTAATGCTGGCCGGATTGCTGCGATCAAGCCGACCAGTGAGAGTTCCACGCCAATCATCGAAACTGTATTACCGAATGAGAAGTTAAATCCATCGCCAATAAGGATGGACCCGTATAGATAAATGCTGTGTATGGATGCTCCTGTCGCAGCCAAAGCCCAGGCGACGAGGAATAAGGTACCCGCTGCAGCGGAGTATCTCGGCAAGCACGATACGCCAATCGCCCCAGCAGACGTGAGATACAGTAAGAAAATTATAACTTCAGACACAGAAACCCGATAGACTCTAAATAGGAATGATTCTCATTTGCATCTATTATTCACGCTTCAGCAACGATTAACAAGCCTTAAAGAAATTATAATTCCTTCTCAACTTTGTAGTCTTATGATCATCCCATATGGCATAGGTCAAGAGAACCCTCTTAATCAAGAATTTGCGTATTTTGATGCAGCAGCGGAATCGGCACTGGATTACAGGCAGCCGTGTTGTTAATCGACGATGACAGCCTAATAGATGCTAGCACTGGCATCCATGACTTAGCGCTTTAGGGTATGGGCTCCATTCGTCATGCCCTTCCTTACGCATACACATCTCGATCATATTGCAGGTTTGCCGATGCTTGCCGATCGAATTTTCGACGAGAACTGTGATATGCCTCTGATCGTTTACGCTATTTCGATATGATCCTGATGGTGTAAGACTGCGCTCCATGCGCGATATAAGGACTCGGCAGTCAGCACGTTCCTGCGATACACTTTCGCCATGTTTGAGAACTTAAGTGGCCGGCTATCGGACGCTGCCCGAAATTTATCGGGTAGGGGACGATTAACTGAAGCCAATATAAAAGACACTTTGCGTCAGGTGCGGCTCGCGTTACTCGAGGCGGATGTAGCGCTGCCCGTAGTAAAAACGTTCATCGATCGAATTCGAGAACGCGCCTTAGGCGAAGAAGTCGGTAAAAGTCTGACGCCGGGCCAAGCACTTATAAAAATCATTAACGCAGAATTAGTACGCATCCTTGGCAGCGAATCAGTACCACTTAATTTCAAGACGCAGCCACCGGTCGTTATCATGCTAGCCGGACTGCAGGGCGCCGGTAAGACGACGACAGTTGCGAAACTCGCCAAGCGCCTTATCGAACAAGATAAAAAGAAAGTCATGCTCGTCAGTGTCGATGTGCATCGCCCCGCTGCAATCTTGCAGCTGAAAACACTCGCTGTAGAAGTCGGTGCGTTACACACGGTCAGTAGTGCTGATGAAGAGCCGGTGCACATCGTCAAACGTGCACTGAATGAGGCAGCGCTGTCTCACGCGGATGTACTGATCGTCGACACGGCAGGGCGGCTGCATGTTGACGAAGAACTAATGCAGGAAGCTAAGGCAGTTCATGCCGAGGCCAAGCCACACGAAACATTGTTCGTCATTGACAGCATGGCAGGGCAAGATGCGGTCAATGCCGCAATTGCTTTCGATCAGGCGCTGCCATTGACTGGGATCATACTGACCAAGGCAGATGGTGATGCCAAAGGCGGCGTTGCATTATCAGTGCGTGAGGTTACTGGGAAGCCAATCCGCTTCATGGGTGTCGGCGAAAAGCTTGATGCGCTTGAAGCATTCCACCCCGATCGAATGGCTTCACGAATTCTGGGCATGGGCGACGTTCTGACTCTTGTTGAGGAGATCGAACAGAAAGTCAGTAAGGACAAGACTGAAAAGCTCGCCAGAAAACTAAAGAAAGGACGAGGTTTCGATCTGACTGATCTGCGCGACCAGCTTCTACAGATGATGAACATGGGTGGACTCGCTTCCATGCTCGAGAAATTACCGATTCCCGGAAACGTTAATTCTGCTGCATTGAAGGATGCCGGCAACGAGAAAAAGATTGGTCGTCAAATAGCAATCATTAACTCGATGACCCCTGGCGAGAGGCAATATCCGAAAATGATTAATGGTTCCCGTAAAAAGCGTATTGCGGTGGGTGCGGGACAAGAGATCCAGGACGTGAATCGCCTCCTGAAGCAGCATTTGCAGATGGAAAGGATGATGAAAAAGATATCTAAGGGTGGCATGAAAAAGATGATGCGAGGCATGCCTGGAGGCAGTATGCCGCCCGGATTTAGCTAGAAAAGCACGGTATTCTCTCTCAAATTTGCGATTTTGCGGCGGCGGACGATCAGAGCTCTTGTAACCTACGGAAAAACTTAAGTATTTCGCCTGCATAAACGCTTCACATTTGCCGGAAAACCCGTACAATGCGCCGTCTACTCGGGCCAGCCTGGGTCAAGGCATGTCTGCCTCTCTTTAGGTTTTTATACGGAAATGTAATGGTAAGTATTCGACTTTCGCGCGCAGGCGCGAAGAAACGCCCTTTTTATCACTTGGTGGTCACCGATTCTCGTAATGGTCGTGACGGCCGGTACATCGAGCGTCTTGGTTTTTTCAACCCAGTCGGTCAAGAGCACGAAGAGAATCTTCGTATTGATTTTGAGCGCGTTGATTATTGGGTTGGTCAAGGTGCACAACCATCTGATCGCGTTGCGTCACTCTTGAAGCAGCACCGCAAGGCCGCTGTTAGCGTTTAAGCTGTTGGTTCCTGATCCTGTCGTTCTGGGCCGAATTTCCGGCTTATTCGGGGTCCGAGGATGGGTGAGGGTGTTTTCCTACACCGAACCGCGTGAAGCAGTATTGCAATACAAGGGTTTGCTTCTTGGTCGAGATGGCAAGTGGCAGTCCATCAAGGTTGTCGAAGGGCAACGACACGGAAAGTCAGTCATTTTGCACCTTGAAGGGGTTGATGATCGGGAGCAGGCAGCAGCGCTGATTGGTACCGAGATAGGCGCCAACAGGAGTGAGCTGCCGGTACCGGATGCTGGTCATTATTATTGGTCGGATCTAATAGGGCTAACGGTCATACATCGCGATGGCATCGAGCTTGGTACGATCAAGGAAATGCTCGAAACCGGCGCACATGATGTGATGGTAATAGAAGGCGAACAGGGGCGATTGATTCCGTTCGTTAATGAAGAAATTGTAATCAACGTCGATTTGGTCAAGCGACAGGTGCACGTTGATTGGGAATGGGATTGACAGGATGCTTATCAGCGTCGTTAGTTTATTTCCCGAAATGGTAAGTACCATTGGTGAGTACGGTGTTGTAGGAAGAGCACAGCAACGTGAGTTGATGACGCTGGAGGTTGAGAACCCGCGTGATCATGCGAGCGACGCACACCGCACCGTAGATGACAGGCCTTATGGTGGCGGGCCCGGTATGGTGATGAAGTATGAACCAGTCGCGGCAGCCCTTGAGGCAGCTAAAGGTAATTTGCCTGCTGGTTGCCCGGTGGTGTATTTGTCGCCGCAGGGTCAGGCTTTCGATCAGGCGATGGCACAGAGGTTTGCAAAGATGCCCGGCTTGGTATTACTGGCGGGGCGTTACGAAGGGATCGATGAACGACTGCTTGAGTCGCATATCGACGAAGAGGTTTCTCTCGGTGATTTTGTGCTTTCGGGCGGCGAAATTGCGGCGATGGCAGTAATTGACGCAGTAGTGCGATTACTTCCAGGCGTACTGGGAGATGATGAGTCAGCAGTACAAGACTCCTTTATGAGGGGGTTGCTGGATCATCCTCACTATACGAGACCTGAGGAAATAGCAGGGCGTAAGGTTCCGGATGTTTTGTTGTCCGGTGACCATGCTCGAATCGCCAGGTGGCGACAGAAGCAGGCTCTGGGACGCAGCTATTTGAGGCGGCCCGATCTGCTGGAAAAACTGGATTTAGATGACGAGCAACAAACGTTGCTTGACGAATTTTTAAAAGAGCAAAGTTAATGAGCAAAATAATCGAAGCGATCGAGCAAGAACAAATGGGTAAAGAGCTTCCGCCGTTTGCCCCGGGTGACACAATTGTTGTGCAGGTTAAGGTCAGAGAAGGAACTCGCGAGCGCCTACAGGCGTTTGAGGGTATAGTCATTGCCAAGCGCAATCGTGGTCTGAATTCTTCTTTCACTGTTCGCAAAATCTCGCACGGTGAAGGTGTCGAGCGAGTATTCCAGACTTACAGTCCGGTCGTAGACTCGGTCGAAGTTAAGCGACGTGGTGATGTTCGCCGCGCGAAGCTTTATTATCTGCGGGGCCTTACCGGTAAGGCTGCGAGGATTAAAGAAAAAATCTGAAAAATATCAGAGAAACATCATCGCCCCGGTTACGGCAGTATCCGGGGCTTTTTTCGTTATAATGCGTAACATTCAGGCACTTTGAGCGGAGCTAATAGCCTGCTGTCGAGTCTTTCGTGATATGAAAAAAGTTTTTCTGATTATCGTTCTGTCTTCGCTTTCGAGCGGCTGCGCTGTTTTGGTGTCCAATGCGGCCTCGAGCTTCTCGAACAATCTGGCTGCTGCTGTCCTCAATCAGGACGACCCGGAGCTTGTTCGCGATGGGCTCCCAACCTTGATGTTGACTATGGACAGCATGATAGAAGGCAGTCCGGACAATCCGCAATTATTGGCCGCGAGCGCTAGCCTGTATGCTACTTACGGCGCCGTATTTGTCAGTGGTGAAGAGCGCTCGATGAAATTGACGGGCCGTGCGCGCGGTTATGGGCTAAGGGCAATGTGCGAGACCTACGAGCCATCCTGCGTATGGCCGAACGTCACCTACGACGAATTCGTGGCCACTTTGGATGGGATCGATCCGAAGGATGCGGATATATTGCTTTCTTATGGGCTTGCGTCTTTGGCGTACCTCAGAGCGCGAAGCTCCAGTTGGGACACAGTCGCCGAATTCCCGCTGATTCAGGCATTGTTCGATCACTACCTGAATATAAGTGGCGATGCAGTTAACAGTAGCGTGTACACATACATGGGAATAATGCACTCACTGCGGCCACCGACACTGGGTGGTGAGCCGGAATTGGCTCGCGATTTTTTTGAAAAGGCGATTGCGGAATCGTCTGGTCATGACTTGAACGCTAAGCTGGAATACGCGAAAGGTTATGCGAAATTAATGTATGAACGAGAATTGCACGATCGATTATTGAACGAGGTTCTGGACGCGGACCCCAATCAGAATGGATTTGTATTAACGAATGTCATGGCCCAGAAAGAGGCTGCCACATTACTTGCTGAAGCGGATGACTACTTCTGATTATTCAGTCAGGCTATGGGATGTCAGGCATTAGGGCTTACTAGTTATGAAAAAACTACTCTTATCAGCTGCACTCTTGATGTTAAGTGCACCAGCTATTTCGGCTGTTACATTGAAAATCGCCACCGCTACTCCGGATGGAACGCAGTGGATGAAAGACATGCGAGCGAGCGCTAAAGAGATCAACGAGCGGACTGAGGGCCGGGTCGCGTTCAAGTACTACGGTGGTGGAATCAAGGGCAGCGACTCCAAGATGTTGAGTCAGATTCGTATTCGACAGTTGCAGGGCGGGGCATTTACACCAACTTCTCTTGCGGCGCAGTACCTGGATCTGAATCTCTATGGTATGCCGTTAGTATTCAACTCCGAGGAAGAGGCTGCTTATGTCCGCACCAAGATGGATGTTGGACTCCAAGAAGGTCTTGAAGATGCAGGCTTTGTTAACTTCGGTTTTGCTACCTCTGGATTCGCCAATATCATGTCCAACAAGCCAATACAGACCCTTGCGGACCTCAAGGGAAAGCGAGTGTGGGTGCCGGAAGGTGACGTAATGAGCTATAAATCCATGGAGGCGCTTTCACTCAACCCAGTTACATTTCCGTTGACCGATGTACTGACCGGGCTGCAAACAGGCCTAATCGATATTGTCGCTATTCCGGTAATGGTTGGTTTGGTGCTGCAATGGCACACAAAGGTTAAGTACGTAACGCGTATGCCATTGATTTATACCTTTGGATACCTAGCTATCGATAAAAAGGCCTTCGACAAGATCGGCAGTGACGATCAGGCGATCGTTCGTGAAGTCATGAGTAAAACGTACGCGAACTTCGATAGAGCAAGCCTGGCGGACAATGAAGGTGCGTTCAAGGCCCTTCTCAAAAGCGGCATTGAAGAGGTGCGGTTTGACGATAAAGAGTTCGTCAAGGTTCGAAAGCTGCTCCTCGAATCGAATCTTAAGCTGGGTTCCGATGGTGGTTTTTCATTAGAGCTCTATAAAGAAATGTTAGATCACATTGCCGATTATCGCAGCGAGAAGGTCGCTGCTAGCGAGTAAGTCGTCAAGTGAAATTCCAGCCGTTATTAAATCGCCTGGATAAGGCAGGAGCAGCTGCCGAAACCGCCATGTTGGTTTCCATGCTGACGGTGATGATGCTTGTCGCTGTTGGTCAGATCCTAATGCGCGAGGCGTTCGGCACCGGTTTTGGCTGGGCAGATGAGCTGGTTCGATTAATGGTTTTATGGCTCGCGTTGGTGGGCTCAATAGCAGCCTGTCGCGAAAACCGCCATATTCGAATCGACGCACTCTCGCATATCCTTCCTGATGGTGCTGTAAAACTGATTCGCTTGCTCGTCGACATTTTCGCGACCGCCGTTTGTGCTGTTATCGCAGTCCAGGCATGGCGATACCTGCAGATCGAAATCGAGTACGGGGACACCGTATTGGTAAACACGCCGGCATGGATGGCCCATTCAATAATGCCCGTCGCTTTTTTCCTGATTGCATATCGATTTTTGATCGATGTACTTAAACAGGCAGGCGCTATCTTTTTCGGCAGGACAGCGGAATGATCCTCTTCAGTATCGTTCTGGCATTTCTCGCGATTCTCGGCGCGCCATTGTTCGCTGTCATTGCGGCGAGCGCGATGCTTGGGTTTTATGGGCAGGATTCTGATCTAATGATCATGGCTATCGAGATACAAAGCATCGCCAGCATGCCGTTTCTTGCGGCAATCCCGCTTTTCACTTTTGCTGGTTACTTGTTAAGCGAAAGTAATGCGCCGAAACGATTGGTTCGATTGACTGGAGCGATGTTTGGCTGGATGCCGGGTGGTTTGGCGTTAGTTTGCCTGGCAGCGTGCGCGTTTTTCACGGCGTTCACGGGGGCTTCTGGTGTAACGATTATCGCCCTCGGTGCGATTTTGTATCCTGCCCTGAAAGAAGATGGTTATGGCGACAAGTTCAATCTTGGCCTCGTGACATCGGCCGGTAGTTTGGGTCTTTTGTTCGCGCCGTCACTGCCACTAATTCTTTATGGCGTCGTCGCCAAAGTTTCGATCGACCAGTTATTCCTCGCGGGCATCCTTCCTGGGTTACTCATGTTAATTATGTTGGCGGGTTACAGCCTATGGGTCAATCGACATATTCGAAAACCCATTAGCTCATTCTCGTTGAAGGACGTTGGAGCCGCACTTCGTGAGTCGTTGTGGGAGTTGCCATTGCCCATTGTTGTGCTGGGTGGAATTTACTCCGGATTCTTTGCCGTGTCAGAAGCTGCTGCGATTACAGCTTTGTATGTAGTGATCGTTGAGGTTTTCATACTGCGTGAGATTCCGCTTCGCAAGTTACCTCAGATCATGCGTTCATCGATGGTCCTCGTGGGTGGCATTCTCATTATTCTCGGTGTATCAGTGGCATCGACCAGCTACATGATTGATGCTGATATCCCTCAGCGCCTATTCGAGGTTGTTGAGAATTTGGTTAGTAGTCCGACGACATTTTTAATTCTATTGCTGCTATTCTTGCTAATCCTTGGTGCGATGCTCGATATATTTTCGGCAATCGTATTGGTGGTTCCACTAATATTGCCAATCGCAGCGGGTTACAACATTAACGAAGCTCATTTAGGAATAGTGTTCCTGGCCGCAATGCAGTTGGGGTACCTGACGCCACCGGTCGGGCTGAATTTGTTTATCGCGAGCTATCGATTCGAAAAGCCGATCATGCACGTGTATTCTGCGACCTTTCCGTTTCTCATTATTTTGATGTTGTCAGTTATCCTGATTACATTTTTCCCCCAGCTATCTCTGTTCTTTCTATCTGAATAGTGATTGACTATATGAGGTTTAGAATGCATCGATTGATTACAGTAATCGCCGTTTGCTCTGTATCGCTTACAACATTTGCAGTTGAAGACATCGTGTTGCCGCCCGGGTTTAGTATCGAAGAATACGCCGACGTCCCAAACGCACGTTCGTTGGCCCTTGGAGCCAACGGCACGATATTCGCTTCCAACCGCAGTGGCGGGGGTGTTTTCGCAGTCGTGTCTGAGGGTGGGGTTACTCGAACGATAACTCTGGACGACGGCTTGCAGACGCCCAACGGCATCGCTTTCCACGAGGGTGATTTGTACGTCGCTGAGATAGATCGAGTCTACCGTTATGATGATATTGAATCGAATCTTGACAACGCTCCAGATCCGGTTGTGCTCAATATTGATCTACCGTCTGAAAAATGGCATGGCTGGCGGTATATCGGTTTTGGTCCGGACAATAAGCTTTATATTAGTATAGGTGCGCCTTGCAATATTTGTGAGGAGCCAGGCTTCGCACAGATCATCCGGATGAATGCTGATGGCAGCGAACGAGAGACCTATGCAACGGGGATTCGCAACTCAGTTGGTTTGACGTGGCACCCCGAGACTAAAGAATTGTGGTTTACCGATAACGGCCGCGACATGCTCGGCGATGATTTGCCGCCCGGGGAATTGAATAATGTCGACGCGATAGGACAGAACTTCGGATTTCCTTACTGCCATGCTGGTGAATTGCTCGACCCAATGTTTGGTCAAGAGAAGGACTGTTCAGACTATCGCGCACCAGCGCAAAAGCTTGATTCGCATGTTGCTCCTCTGGGTCTCACGTTCTATTCCGGCGATATGTTTCCCTCTGAATATCGTGGGCAGGTGTTTATTGCGGAGCATGGTTCCTGGAATCGATCAAAGAAGATAGGCTATCGTATTTCGCTGGTAAGACTTCAGGAGGGGGTGCCTGTTTCATACGAGCGCTTCGCAACCGGTTGGTTACAGAGCGAATCCGTATCAGGCCGTCCTGTTGATCTGGTGGTTTTGGAGGACGGCTCGATGTTAGTCAGCGACGATCATGCGGGAAAAATTTACAGGATTAGTTACACTCCGATATCGATTTAGGGGTGCGCTATGAGCAGTAAGAGCTTCTTGGCCAGACTGGGTTCCAGTATTTGGCACGGCGTCGACGGCGTCAGAAAAATTTTGCATCTGCTGCTTTTGGTTATGCTGTTTTTAGGCTTTTTCGGGGCGATATCTAGTGCGCCACCCTTATTACCAAAGCATGCGGTGCTATTTCTTCAGCCCGTAGGGCCGTTGGTCGATCAGCTGGATGGCGATCCCTACGATCGGGCGCTCGCTGAGTTGATCGATGATGCCCCGCCACAAACGCTGGTTCAAGATGTCATCGATGCGCTCACTTTCGCAAAGACTGACAATCGCATAGTGGCTGTGCATCTTGAGTTGAGTGCAGTCTTGGGTGGTGGATTGAGTAAGTTGCGCCGCATCACTGCAGCGCTGGAGGAATTCAGAGAATCTGGCAAGCCTGTGGTTGCGAGTGCCGATTTCTTTAGTCAGGCGGGCTATCACCTGGCGGCACATGCTGATGAAATCTATATGCATCCGGAGGGCATGGTTTTTCTACAAGGCTATGGCGGCTTCAGGAGTTACTACAAAGAGGCTATCGACACTCTGTTGGTTGATTGGAATGTGTTTCGCGTAGGAACGCATAAGTCGTTCGTTGAGCCATATACGCGAATGGACATGTCACCAGCGGATCGCGAATCACGCACCCGATTAATAAATCAATTCTGGACGATGTATCAGCAAGACGTCGAGACCGCTCGTGGCATGGATGCGGGAACAATCGACGGCTTTACGCAGGGTCTGGTAGCGCACGTTGTTGCCGCCGACGGCGATATCGCTGCTGCGGCGCGAGAGGCAGGGCTGATTGATAAACTGTTAAGCCGCGCTGAATTACGAGCGGTACTGAAAGCTTATGCTGGCGAAGATGAGGAGGATAGCACTCTGTATGCCTCGGTACATTCCTCAGACTATCTGGACAATATGCGCCTAATGAACGGCGATGATGTACAAGATGAAAATGTTGCCATTGTGATGGCGGTTGGCGCCATTCTAAATGGCACGCAATCATCAGGATCTGTTGGTGGCGACTCCACCGCGGCGTTACTGCGCAACGCGCTATCAGACGATACAGTGAAGGCCGTTGTACTGCGCGTCGACAGCCCGGGTGGCAGCGTGTTCGCCTCGGAGCTCATCGCGCATGAGATATTGGCTCTGCAGGCAGCGGGGAAACCGGTTGTGGCATCAATGAGCAGTGTCGCGGCGTCAGGCGGTTACTGGATCTCAGTGAGTGCAGACAGGATTATTGCGAGTCCGGCAACTATAACCGGATCAATCGGCGTTTTTGGCATGTTCCCGACCTATCAGCGTTCGCTGGAGGCTATTGGAGTCGGAACAGACGGTGTCGGTACGACGCCATGGGTAGGGCAATTACGGCCCGACCGTGAAATGTCAGCAGCAGTGAAGGATCTTTTTCAACTTATCATTAACGACACTTATGATGATTTTATTTCCGGCGTAGCCGATTTTCGAGGCATGGAAAAAATCGACGTTGATTCTGTTGCTCAAGGACAGGTTTGGACGGGGCAGGATGCTTTCGAGCGTGGCCTGATCGATGAATTGGGTACCTACGAGGACGCGATTCGTATCGCTGCAGAACTCGCCGGCCTCGAAGGCGAGGCCTATGGGCGGAAACTCATAGAGACCAGTGTATCGCCAACAGAACAAATAATTCTCGATTTTCTCGCAATATCGAAGAGCGGCGGTTTGGATGTGGCGGCGTTACTTCGGGGTCCTTCAGCGCTTGAATCGTTTGCCAGCAAATTGCAGCAGGTATTGGCTGATCTCTCTCAATTCAATGATCCAAAAGGCGTCTATTCGCATTGTTTCTGTGAGATTGACTGACTAGCCCCAATTCAGGACTACCTTGCCGGCCTGGCTGGATTCTATTAGTTCGAAGACCAGCAGGTAGTCATCGACCGGGAAATGGCATCTACACACCCACCCAGTAATGGCGTGATCATAGTTTACTGAATTTCGATCGCTTGTAAGTTGATGTAACAAAGCGCTACATACCATTGTTGGCCGAAAATGCAGTCCCTATACTGCTTTCTGAAGCATTGGCGCGGCTGCCATGTATGGTGATTTTCATAGTGAGAAGTAATTTTTTAAATGTGAATTTATTTTGGTTAATAAGGCAGAGCGTTGGTATTGTGGCGTTGTGCATAGTGCTGGCCCTGTCCGCATGCGGTGGCGGTGGCGGTGGCGGTGGCGGTGGTAACAACACAACTGCGCCCCGCGACAGTATACCTAACGCCTTTACCTTCACCGATCAAACCACTGTTAATCCAAATATATTAATTACGTCCGACTCCATCACCATCATGGGTATTAACACTGCTGCCTCGATCATTGTGGCCGGTGGCGAATACGCTATCAATGGGGGAGCCTTCACGACGCTAAACGGCATCATTCAGAACATGCAGACTGTGGTTGTTCGGCAAACCTCGTCCACGAATACCCTAACTGCAACAAATGTCACTTTGACGATTGGTGGGGTAAGTGACACCTTTACTGTGAAAACTCGAGATAACATTCCTCCGCAGGCAGTCAGCCAGAGTCATGATGTCTATGCAGGGTCTTATGTTCTCAGGCAAGCAACCGCTAATGATCCAGACAATGAGCCATTGTTTTTTGAGCTATTGACAAACGTAGATACGCTAAATGGGGCTTTGACATTTAGTAGCAATGGCACTTTTATCTTTCGACCTAACGCTGATTACACTGTTGGTGATAGTCAAATCAACTATCGGGCAAGTGATGCGTTTGGAGCATCAGTTAGTTCATCAGTAACATTCAATATTCGTGAAGCACTCCCAGGAGCGATCCTAGATTTAAGGGCGAACGGCCTTACTCTCGAGACATTAGCTGCAACTTGGTCAACTCCAGTACCGTTTGCTCCAGACTATGATATTCGCTACAGCGATCAGGTTCTGACGGAAGATAATTGGTCACAAGCCACTATTTTTGAGCACAGCATTACCCCAGCTCCCGCTGGGGAGCGGGCAGATTTTCTAGCTGATAATCTAGAGCAGGATACGGCCTACTACTTCGCGATCAGGGCGGTCAATGCCCAAGACGAATTGGGACCAATATCGAATGTTCTTTACGCCAAGACGGTGCCTACACCTTTCGCATCAATCAATACAAGTAATGTTGGCCCGCTCAGCGTGGAACAGAATCAGGGCGGACAGCAATCATTTTCCATTAGCAATGATGGGTTGCTCGATCTTCATTTTGATCTGGAGATTCTCGTTGTGGACACTCCTCCGAGCTGGGTAACAAGTAATGGAATTAATTTATACGCAGGTGTGCTTGCGCCGGGCCAGACGCAAAATATACCGCTTGAATTTGCAGCCAATGTTCCGCCTGGAGATTTGTATGCCAGTGCATTCCTACGGCACAATTCTCTCTATCAGGACACCGTGGAAGTACCGCTGTTTTTCCAAGTCACCGATGATGTTACACCGCCACCAGCTGTAAGCACCTTAGGTGCTAGTTCGCCAAACTTCGATGCAGTCCGACTGACTTGGCAAGCAGTAGGAGATGCGGGGATAGTGGCACCGCCTCTTGCGTTCTATGAGATCCGTTATAGCCTCACTCCCATTGATGAAGGCAATTGGAATTCGACAATTCCGGCGGCCAGTGAGCCTGGCGCAGTCGCAGACTCTGAGCAATATTTTTCAGTCACTGGTCTTACCATGGAGACGCTCTACTATTTTGCGATCAAGGGTTTGGATTGGGAAGACAACATCTCTACACTCTCCAATGTTATTCCAATAAGAACACTCGGACCGCCGGTGGTCGAAATTCCGATCGATAGTATCGCCATGGAGCTGCGTGAAGGCGTGACTAATTCAGCGCCAATTGCAATTATCGATACAGGTGAATCAGCGCTAATCTATTCAATCTACTTTCGCGAAGTAGAGCAGACGAACGCTTCATTCGCAGAAAAGCAAAAGGCTGCATCGCAATTTTCACAATTTTCACAATTTTCACAATTTCCACAATTTTCACAATTTTCACAATTGTCACAATCGCGCAAGCCCCGCGTCATCAGTGAGTTACCAGAGCGAGGGAGCTATGCACCCAACGAGCTCATTGTGCGATTTAAGCCCCAGGCTGAAGCGAATTCCCTGCAGTCACTTTTGCACCTCCAGTACGATGCACTTTTGATCAATCGGATTGATTCGCTGAATATGCAGGTTTGGCGAATCAACGACGAATCTACCTTACTGGAAACCGTACAGCGGATGAGTCAGCGTCCCGATGTTGTTTTCGCTGAACCCAATTACGCAGTGATAGCCAATGAAATTCCCGACGACGCTCTCTTCACCTCGCTGTGGGGGCTGAATAATATGGGACAAACGGGGGGTACCATTGATGCCGATATAGATGCCGTGGAGGCCTGGAACATTTCCACGGGAAGCAGCGATGTTGTAGTGGCTGTTATTGACACTGGCATTGACTACACGCACCCGGACTTGGTGGAGAATATGTGGATCAATGGGGATGAAATTGCAGGCAATGGAATTGATGACGACAGTAATGGTTATGTAGATGATGTTTATGGGTATGATTTTGCGAATAATGATGGCGATCCCTTCGATGATTCCAACCACGGTACTCATGTAGCAGGCACTATCGGTGCTACCGGTAATAATGGCCTAGGCGTGGTCGGCGTAAATCATCAAGTCGCCTTGATGGGCGTTAAATTCCTGGGTGCGAATGGTTCTGGATCCATTAGCGCTGCGACCGAAGGCATCGTTTATGCGGCAGATAATGGTGCACTTATTCATAACAACAGTTGGGGTGGCGGGGGATTTTCGGAATCTTTACGAGCCGCCATTGAATACGCCCACCAGAAGGACGTCCTTTTTTTGGCTGCCGCGGGTAATTCAGGGACCAATAATGACATCAGCCCCAGCTACCCTTCATCCTACGAAGTGGACAACGTTGTTTCTGTTGCGGCCACCGATCACAATGATCAACTTGCTACTTTCTCTCAATACGGAGCACAATCTGTAGACTTGGGTGCGCCAGGTGTGGATATTCTGAGCTCAGTGCCTGGCGGCGCCTATTCGAGTTTCAGTGGAACATCAATGGCCACCCCGCAGGTATCCGGGGCCGCCGCATTGCTTAAGGCTCATGCACCCAACCTTAGTAATCTTAAAATTAAGCAAATTCTATTCGACAGTACTGATCCACTCCCAGATCTCGAACCAAGAACAGTGACCGGCGGCAGGCTGAATGCTTTTGAAGCTTTGAAGTTGTCTGGACCTCAGTGGATCGCGTTGCCACCCGAATTACTCTCCGGCACAGTGGCATCAGGTGAAACATTAGAGCTTTTCCTGACTATCGACCCCACTGACCTAGTATCCGGCATCCATGTCGGGGAGATCGTTATTCAAACCAATGACTTTGTCACGCCTGAGGTAACAATTTTGGTAACGCTTACGGTGTTACCTGACATTGAGGCACCAGCGCCGATAACCGATCTTGCGGTAACCGATATAACCGAATCGAGAGCCAGATTAAACTTTACTGCAACCGGAGATGATGGCTCGCAAGGTCAGGCTCGACAATACGATGTTCGATTCAGTACCAGCAGCGATCTTAATGAGAGTAATTGGGGCAACGCAACGTCTGCATCGGGACTCGTAATGCCTGCAGAGGCGGGAACGCCAGAGAGTTTTGTGGTCTCGAGCTTGCTTGCAAATTCCGAGTTATGGATTGGCGTTCGTGCGATAGACAATGCTGGATTCACCTCGGGATTATCGAACGTTGTACAGGTCACCACTCTAAATGCTGAATTACAAATAATACCTGAAGCGATCCCACCGACAGTCTCGTCACCGGGAGAGACTCACGACATTGTTCTTAGCCTTCGTAATATAGGTCAGGTTGACCTGAGTATTATGGCCACTGTGAGTCTATATAATGCCAGCTCTACACTGGCGAGTACGCAACATTTAGCGTCAAGAGACATTACTAAAGGTGGAATAGATTACCGTGTCGGTCCACCCGTCACCCGCGGCAGCGGCGGCCCTGATGAATTCGGTTATGCATGGATGGACAGCAATGAATCGGGCGCTCCTGGCTTCACCTGGACGGATATATCGACGACAGGAACGTTGATTGACGGATTTAGCGACGACGTCGTGGTCGGCCCGATCGATATTGCATTCCCGTTCCCATTTTATGGGCTGAATCAAAACCAGTTATTCATATCCAGTAATGGTTTCATCACATTTGATTCAGACCCTTACTCAGGCTGTTGTGTCGGACAACCAATACCAGCAGCCGATACAAACAATCACTTAATCGCTTGGATGTGGCGTGATTTGAACCCACAAGCCGGCACTGTGCATTATGAACATATCGACAATGACAACATCGTCATTCAGTTTACAAATTATGGTGAATATAACGGTCCAGGCACTGTTGATGCACAAGTTCAGCTCAAGGCGAGTGGTGAAATGATTCTTCGTTACAGCAAGTTTGAAGGCAATATGAATAACGATGCCGTTAGCATTGGAATAGAAAGCCAGGCTGGTGATGATGGCCTGCAAGTCGCATTTAATACGCCCTACCTGGAGGATGGTTTGGCAATTACATTTATGCCATATTGGTTGCGCTTAGATACCAATGACCTCACTCTTTCGCCGAATGCGGAAGAGCAGATTACTCTTACCATTGATACGCAAAATCTCGCCGTTGGTGATTACGATAGTTTTCTCATTATTCAGAGTAACGACATCACTCGGCCGCGGATTGCATTACCGGTCAACTTGCAGGTAGTACCTTAAGTATGTGGGCGCAACAGCTGGATGCAAAACTCTGATGACCTCCGAGCAAAACCAATTCACTCATGAAGTCGTACCAGGAAAGAGTCAGACTAATGTTTATTGGACGGCGATGAAGAAAGAACAGTTATTCATTAGCTTCCTTATAGCTCTCTGTCTTTTTACCTTATTCCCCGCCTATGGTGAAGAGGTGCTGATAGGCAGCGTGATCAAGGTCGTTGATGGTGACACCCTCGATGTACAAGTTGGTCCTGGTAAACACCGGATACGCTTAGCGGAAATCGATGCCCCCGAAAGAAATCAACCATGGGGTGATGAGGCGAAACAGGGTTTGGCATTTAAAGTGCTGAAACAAGAAGTACGCGTTGTGGTTACTGATACAGACAGGTATGGCCGCCAAGTCGGCAAGATCTTTCTAGGTCAAACCGACATTAATCGGTCGATGGTTTCAGAAGGGCATGCGTGGGTCTATCGACAGTACTCACAGGATGAGAGGTTAATTGAAATCGAAATTATGGCGCGAGAGGCTGGCGTTGGACTATGGAATCGAGGCGATGCCGTTCCACCTTGGGACTGGCGGAAGGGTAAACGGAGTAACCGAAGGCCGGGGAGAACAGATGGAGAACAGGCAACCAAGAAAATATTTAATCCTATAGGATAGGCATGTGGCTACCCTTGATGAATTTCTCAATAAACTACATCATTCCTGTTTGCAGCCGCGCTTCGTCTGACATTAAGCTGGCATTCCAAGGTGGGTCAAAAACAAGCTCAACATTGACGTTGGAAATCGTAGGAATGATGGCGATTTTTTCTCGAGCGTCGGCAACGAGGATGTCGCCCATACCGCAGCCAGGTGCGGTCAACGTCATGTCCACATCGACAGATCGCTCACCATTTCCAAGAGCCGTGATTTCGCAACGGTAAATGAGGCCAAGATTAACGATGTCGACGGGTATCTCCGGGTCGTAGCAGGTCTTCAGCTGATCCCAGATTACCGCCTCAATATCCGAGTCTGTGGCGTTGTCTGGAATCATGGGTGGTGGTACAGGGTCCCTGCCTAAGGCATCCGCATCAATTCCGGATACGCGAAACAGGTTTCCCTCGACGTAGACAGTAAAGCTTCCGCCGAGAGCCTGCGTTATAAAACCGCTGGTTCCCTCTTGGAGTGTCAGTTCCTCTCCTGCTGGAATAATCACGGCAGTCACGTCTCGTGACAGTGAAAATGGCTCATTAGTATGACCGAACATGATGTCTTTACTCTGTTGTCGCTATGGACGTTGTTTGGGTGAGCGCGGCGTGTAATGTGTGCCACGCCAGAGTTGCACATTTGACGCGAGTTGGATGCTGGCTGACGCCATCCAATGCTCGTAACTTCGATAAATCAACATTTTCAGGTGCAGGAATGTCGTTATCTTGCTGTGTAAGGCGGGTGGTGAGCGAAGCAAAATAACTGTTGGCATCTACCACGGACAGGTTGTTGACGGCTTCAGTGAGTAGCGACGCAGATGCCATGGAGATGGCGCATCCAGAACCTTCGAAGCCGACGTCTGTGATCATGTTTCCGGAGTTGACGTGAAGGTATAAGCGCAATTTGTCGCCGCAAAGAGGGTTAATACCTTCGGCTGTATGGGTCGCTTCATTCAGACGCCCAAAATTACGTGGCTTTCGAGCGTGATCGAGTATCAGCTCACGATAAAGATCCTGAAGTTCTGCGCTGCTCTGGTCTTCGCTCATGCGAATATCTGACGCGCCTTCTCAAGCGCGTCAACAAGCCGGTTGATATCGTCAGCATTGTTGTAAAGGCCAAGTGATGCGCGAGTCGTTCCTGGCAGCCCGAAACGCTGCATGACCGGCATTGCGCAATGATGCCCGGTACGAACGGCTATGCCTTGATGGTCGAGGATAGTGCCAAGATCGTGAGGGTGAATATCGTTAAGTCGAAACGACTGAACGCTCGCTCGATTCTTAGCCGTACCGATCAGGTGGACACCGTCGACAGCGGAGATCCTTTCCACCATGTAAGCGTGCAATACCTTTTCATGCTCATAAATATTATTCATGCCGACTGTTTGCAGATAATCGACGGCTGCTCCAAGTCCTATCGTTCCAGAAATGTTTGGCGTACCGGCTTCGAACTTGTACGGCAGTTCGTTGAATACGGTCTTATCAAAGCTGACTTCCAGAATCATGTCACCGCCGCCCTTGTAGGGTGGCATGGCGTCGAGAAGCGCCTCTCTACCCCAAAGCACGCCAGTGCCTGTCGGGCCAAGCATTTTATGCCCCGAAAAAGCGTAGAAATCACAGTCGAGTGACTGCACATCGACGCTCATGTGCGGTACGCCCTGAGCGCCATCGACAAGAACTGGAATACCCATATTTTTAGCAGCGGCGATGATTTTCGGCAACGGGTTTATAGTCCCCAGTGCATTGGAAACATGGCCAACAGCGAGGATTTTGACCCGCTCGGTCATCATAGTAATCATCGCATCAACGTCGATTTCGCCGCTGTCATTAATCGGAGCGACGACGAGCTCGGCGCCAGTCTGCTCGCAGACAAGCTGCCAGGGTACGATGTTCGAGTGATGTTCAAGCCAGGATATTAGTACTTGGTCGCCTGACTTCAGCATCGGACGGCAGAAACTCTGGGCAACTAGATTGATCGACTCTGTAGTGCCGCTCGTGAGGACTATCTCGCTGCGGCTTGCGGCATTGATGAAGTCGCGTACTTTGTCACGCGCGCCTTCGTATAACTCAGTCGCACGGTGGCTAAGTGTGTGAACGCCTCGGTGAACATTGGCGTGATCTTCGCGTTGGTATCGAGCAACGGCGTCAATAACAACCGAAGGCTGTTGCGATGATGCTGCGCTATCGAGAAAGACCAGCGGATGCCCGTTGACCTCCTGATTGATGCACGGAAAATCGTCGCGGCAATACTCTATATTGAGGGGGCTCTTTGTTCGAGCTTGATTCATGACGCTTGGTCCGCAATGAGTTTTGCAAGCCGCGACTCGACGAGTGAGGAAACCACGTCGCGCGTTGCGGACACAGGTGTACGGCCAACGAGATCAGCAGCGAATGCACGGGTCAGGACCTCCGTAGCCTGCTGTATATCGAGTCCACGAGCGCGTAAATAAAACAAAGCGGCTTCATCAAGTTGACCAACGGTGGTTCCATGACTGCACTTTACATCGTCGGCATAAATCTCGAGTTCGGGTTTGGCATCAATTTCGGCATTTTCAGAAAGAAGTAAATTGTGATTTTCCTGATTGGCATCCGTACCGTCGGCGCCTTTATGAACGATTGCCTTTCCGTTCCAAACGCAACGACTATGGCCACTTAGGATGCCGCGATACTCCTGTGATGAGCTGGCCGGCCCAACGCGGTGATCCACCCGCGTATGGTTATCGATGTGTTGCCCGTCACCCGCCAGATAAAGGCCATTGAAGTTGGCATCGGCACCCGGCTCACTGAGGTCGACGTCGATGTCATTGCGTATCAAACCACCGCCGACGTCATAACTCGCCATCTTGAGTCTCGCATCCTTACCGAGGGCTATAGACACTCGGCCGGTTTGGACATGACCAATGCGACGATCTTGAATTCTGACGTAGTGGGCAATGGCGGCTTCGCCGACGTTGAGCGCAACCACCGAGTTTGAATAGTGATCGCCCACACCTGACGAACAGTGGTATTCGACGACTTCGACATCGCAGCCGGGCGCTACTTCGATCTCGACATTCACTTGCGACACCGACGCACCATCGTCTGCCTCATCGATGACAAGTAACCCCAGTGGTTTCTCTGTTGCGGTGTGGATTTGAACCCGAAGACCGTCCTGCAGTAGTGCGGCATTGAGATCCGCCAAAGGCCGGTCCACAATAAACGGAGCTGCAGACTCGCTGAAGCGATCCACTTGGATGCCGGTATCTTCGTCAAAGCGCGTTGTGTCCACCAAGCCGTTCGAAATGATCAACCAGTTCGCGTCTATTGATTTGGTAAGCACTGCGATTGATTTATTTAGAGATTCGTTCGGGGTCGAGGCTGTACCGCTCGCCAACCAGCGATTGCTGATGTCTATCGCCTGGCCAAGATCTGTGTACTTCCAGTCTTCGTGTCTCGTTGTGGGAAAACCGTGCTCATCAAGATTCGCCAAAGCGGCAGCACGGGTCGTCGACAGGGCATCGTTCGGTAGGCTGCGTACAGCCTCCCTCAGTTTTTCCATGGAAAACGCGGCCGGTTTCATGCAGTTGCAGCCTCGTGGACCCAGTCATAGCCCCTTTCTTCAAGTTCAAGTGCTAGAGACTTATCCCCTGAACGGACGATTTTGCCCTCGGAAAGGACGTGGACAAAGTCGGGCTCGATGTAGTCAAGCAGGCGTTGGTAATGTGTGACGAGAATGATCGCCCGATCCGGAGCACGCAGTGTGTTGATTCCTTCGGCAACGGCCCTTAGTGCGTCGATGTCGAGGCCGGAGTCCGTTTCATCAAGAATTGCCAGGCTGGGTTCCAACATCGCCATTTGCAGAATTTCGTTTCTTTTCTTCTCTCCACCTGAAAAGCCCTCGTTGACGCCGCGGTTCAGGAATTTCGGATCCATGCCGAGCATCGCCATTTTTTCCCGGGCGATCTTTAAGAACTCAAATGCGTCCACACTTCCGCCAATCCCTGATGTTTTCGCCTAGCATTAACTGCGGCCTTGAGCAGATACGCGTTGTTGACGCCGGGAATTTCAACTGGGTATTGGAAACCGAGGAAAATTCCCTCACGAGCGCGTTCCTCCGGCTCCAGTTCGAGCAGGTCTTTGCCCATGTAGGACACCGATCCATCCGTGACGATGTAATCGCTGTGTCCAGCAATAACCTGAGCAAGAGTACTTTTGCCCGAGCCATTCGGACCCATGATTGCGTGGACCTCACCGGCATTTACCGAGAGAGACATACCGCGAAGAATTTCTGTGTCGCCAATGCGACTTTTCAAATGGTTAATTTCGAGCATTTTTTTATTCCTAACCGACGGCGCCTTCGAGGCTGACGTTTAATAACGCCTGTGCCTCGACAGCAAATTCCATCGGCAATTCTTTAAAGACTTCTTTGCAAAAGCCGTTGACTATCATGTTGACAGCATCTTCTTCTGAAATGCCGCGTTGGCGGCAATAGAACAATTGATCGGCGGAGATTTTTGACGTCGTCGCCTCATGTTCAATTTTTGCCGAAGGATTCTTTATTTCCATGTAAGGGAATGTATGAGCGCCGCACTCCTTACCGATGAGTAGAGAGTCGCACTGTGTGTGATTGCGGGCGCCGTGTGCCTGCGGCATGATTTTTACGAGCCCACGGTAGGCGTTCTGCGCTTTGCCGGCGGAGATACCTTTGGAAACGATCGTGCTGCGGGTATTAGCACCGATATGAATCATTTTCGTCCCAGTGTCCGCCTGCTGCATGTTGTTGGCGACGGCTACTGAATAGAATTCACCGACCGAATTCTCGCCACGCAACAGGCAGCTTGGGTACTTCCAAGTGATCGCAGAACCTGTCTCAACCTGTGTCCAAGAAATTTTTGAGTTCGCACCGCGACAGTCGCCACGTTTGGTGACGAAGTTATAAATACCACCAACACCGTTCTCGTCGCCTGGATACCAGTTCTGGACTGTTGAGTATTTGATTTCGGCATTATCGAGTGCGACCAGCTCAACGACGGCGGCGTGAAGTTGGTTCTCGTCACGCATCGGCGCCGTACAACCTTCGAGGTAGCTGACATGACTGCCGGCTTCAGCGATGATCAAAGTGCGCTCGAACTGTCCTGTGTTGGCGGCGTTGATGCGAAAATAAGTCGATAACTCCATGGGGCATCGAACACCCTTAGGGATATAGACGAATGAGCCATCACTGAACACCGCTGCATTCAAAGCAGCGTAGAAGTTATCGCGCCTTGGTACCACACTACCGAGATATTTTTTAATGAGGTCTGGGTACTCTCGAACGGCTTCTGAGAATGAACAGAAAATTACACCCACATCAGCCAACTTCCCTTTAAATGTCGTTGCTACGGAGACGCTGTCAAATACAGCATCTACCGCGACGCCGGCTAGTCGCGCTCTTTCGTGCAGCGGAATGCCGAGTTTGTCGTAGGTTTCCAATAGCTTTGGGTCGACTTCATCGAGACTCTTGGGGCGGTCATCGTCAGACTTTGGGGCTGCGTAATATGAGATTTCGTCGAACTTGATGGGCGGGTAGTGGACGTGCGCCCATTCGGGTTCCTTCATTTCCAACCACTGTCGGTACGCTTGCAGGCGCCACTCAAGCATAAACTCGGGTTCATTTTTCCGTGCCGATATGGCTCGTACTACGTCTTCGTTGAGCCCGGGAGCAAACGTTTCCGTTTCGATGTCGGTGACAAAGCCATGTTCGTAACGCTTATTGACGATACTTTCGATGTTTTCAGACGTCATTTTGTTTTACTTTCCACTGTTATCTGCAGACCTGCGAAGCGAAGTCGGGGGGTAGGGCTATTGTTTCGTGCGAGGTCACTCAGTGACACGCTGTCCAATGCGCCACGTATCGCAACGTTCACACCTTGCCACGCACCACTAACACTGCAAACGCCCTCATGCTCACATTGGCTGTCGCTTGCGCTGCACTCAGTAATCGATACTGGGCCCTCGAGTGCGTCGATAATGTCAGTTGCACTTATTTTGGCGGGATCCTTGGACAGCTGGTAGCCGCCGTTGCTACCGCGTGTCGAGTTGATGAGCCCGGAACGTGCCAGCGATTTGAGAAGCTTACTGACTGTTGGCGTGGCGATTCCGGTCGCAGCGGCAACTTCAGCTGCGCTGCAAACAGCCGATTGACTTGCCGCTAGGTGGGCAAGTAATACGGTTCCATAATCGGTGAGTTTGCTGATTCTGAGCACAGGAGGGATCACGATTCATTCAATAAGGGACTATTTTAGTCCTATTTGCCGTCACTGACCATACCTGAGGCTATTTTCGTTCGCCTGGATCGAAGTCAGCGCGTTTTTTTGCTGGTATTGACGAGCAGGCCGTCAGTGCAAACACGCAGAGCATGACGACTGCTATAAAATTTCGTTCTGATGAAATTATTAGCGTTAATTGCGCGCGGACCTTCCGGAAGGCTGCCTACGCTGCATTTGCCGCAACTGCTCTTCTGTCATGAATTCTCGAATAAAGTCGATTCGTGCTTCGAAGCGAATTCTTTGAATCTCCTGCAGCTGCGGTAGTCGTAATGCCTGTTGCAGGTACGTAATTCCGCCGATGAGATCCCCTATCATGAAGCGGTATTCAGAAAGATAATACAAAGACTCAGCATTTTTACCTGCTTCGCTTGCGGCGCGGGCAATTAGACGAATCTGGTCTGGCGTTGGTGGGACGTTGTTCAGTAAGTCGAGTAATAAGTTGTGAGACTTTTCGGCCTGATTCAGTTCGAGCAATCGCTTTGCGAAGGCGATAACCAAAGGTACATTGCGTGGGAATAATCGTATAGCGTCTTCGAATACGGCAATCGCATCATCATTTCGGCGCAACAGCACCAGCATGTCGCCCAGCGCAATGTGATAAGCAATTACGTCGGGATGCTTGTCAATCAGGTAATCGACAATGTCTTGCGCTTTCTCCAAACTGCCATTGCGCATATACGCCAATAGCCTGCCGTAACGTTCCAGATCATTTTGATTCTGATACGTTCGCTTTTCGAAATAGGCGATAGCTTCTTGCGACGTCTTGAATCGGTCGACAATTATTCTGATTTTCGATATTCCATAGCTAATAGAATTGTCGCTTCTCACTTGCTCGAAACCTCGCGCACGATCTCGCGCTTCAGCAATCCGCGATGATGTTACCGGGTGAGTCATCAGAAACTCAGGGGTCCGTTCGTTGGGCGCGCGGGTCGTCTGACGGGACATCACGTTGAAAAATGACGCCATTCCATAAGGGTCGAATCCGGCCCCTGCCAACGCCGATATTCCAATTCTGTCGGCCTCGCGTTCATTCGAGCGGGTGAAATTGATTTGCTGCTGCATAGCAGTGCCCTGAGCTACCGCCACACCCGCCTGCATGACATCGCTGCTACCGCTGGCAGCACCAGCAAGAACCGCACCCAGCATGATGGCCGTAGAGAGAATACTTTGTCTTGAGCTTGCATAAATTGCACGAGCGATATGGCGCTGTGTTACGTGGGCCACCTCGTGTGCCAAGACGCCAGCAAGTTCGTCCTCGCTGCGAGTTGCCTCGAGGAGCCCCGTGTGAACGCCAATATATCCGCCGGGTAGGGCGAAAGCATTGATGCGCGAGTCCTTGATAACAAAAAAGGTGAAATCGTAATCACCGTTATTGGTTTGCGCCGCAATTTTATTGCCTATTTGATTAATGTATTCGGTGACCAACGGGTCTTCAACAACCTGGCCGCTGTTACGAATGTCGCGCATGATTGCGCCTCCGATCTGGGCCTCATCATTCTGTGACAGGACCGTATCGGCCGGACTGCCCATATCTGGAAGCTTGATGTCGTCGGCACCAGCACCGCTAACGAATACCAGCGAACAACTGATCACGGCAAGCAACACTCTTGTTAGTGATTTATTGATCATAAATATTTCGACTAGGCTCGCGCAGCAGCGTTCCCGCTACTTTAGGGCCTTTACGGCTTCCAGAACTTCGGCAGCATGACCTTTGACTTTTACTGGCCGCCATTCGCGGCGGAGTTTACCATCCGCACTGACTAGGAAAGTACTGCGTACGATGCCCATGAACTTTCGTCCATACAGAGTTTTCTCATGGATAACGTCAAAGTGCTTACACACCGCTTCATCCGCGTCAGAAATGAGATCAAACGGGAATCCCTGCTTTGTCCGAAACTTCTCGTGCGACTCAAGGCTGTCTCTTGAAACGCCCAAGATGATCGTTTTCTGACGTCGAAATTTGGCATGCAAGTCTCGAAAGTCCTGGCCTTGGGTCGTGCAACCCGGGGTGCCGTCTTTCGGATAAAAGTAAATCACAACATTTTGACCGCGCAGATCCTTTAGCTGAATCGTTTTATCACGTGTTGCCGCGGCCTTGAAATTACGAACGACGCGATTTATTGCAGGTGTACTCATTTTCGCTTTAGATCCTTTGTTAGGGTTTCACTGGCTCTAAGATGGCGTCCAGGTTCAAGCGATCGCAAATTTCCAGAAATTCTTCTCGCAGCTGCAAAATGTGGACGGTTGCTGGGAGGTTAATGGCCATTTGTACAGCGAACATTGGCGATCCCGTGTGTGCCGCAGCATAGCTGCGAGTCGCTACATCGGCGATTTCGATGTCCCGCAAGGTAAAGAAGTTAGCCAGATTGAATACGATACCTTGTTGGTCTAGGCTAACAATATCCACGGCATAGGGCATGCGATCGCCACCCATAATCTTGGTGCCCGTCTGGCGTATGGCTAGCGTCAGGTTCTTTTCTTTTCCGAGCTTGTCGAGGCCTTGTTCGAGCTTATTCAGGGTGGCCCAATTGCCAGAAACCAGCAGTAGCATGGCGAAATCGGATCCCAAGGTCGTCATGCGGCTTTCTTCGATGTTGCCGTCGCAGGAGAGGATAACTTTTGTCAGATCCTGAACAATGCCAGTCCTATCTGATCCAAGTGCTGAAATTACAATGAGTTGCGACATATTTCTCGAAAACTCCTTATTATTATTTCTGCGCAATCGACAGGCCTTGCCAGCGCCGGGTATGAACAGTAACATCGCGGCCTTATTTGTGGCGAGGACAAGATGTGTTTCAGGGTAGCCTAGTTGCTTTGGTAACGCCGTTCGATCGAGATAGCCGGATTGATTACGTGAGTCTCAAGCGCCTGATAGATTTCCATGTTGATGCGGGTAGCGATGGTCTCGTTGTCGCCGGCACGACGGGCGAGGCTGCGACTCTTACACGTTCTGAGCACGTCCAATTAGTGGAGCAGGCTGTGGAACTCGCAGCGGGTCGTATCCCGGTTATCGCGGGGACAGGATCGAATTCCACGACGCAGACCGTTAACTTGTCGCAAGCGCTATCGGGTGTGGGTATCGATGCGTTCTTGATTGTTGTCCCTTATTACAACAAACCGACTCAGGAGGGGATATATCAACACTTCACGGTCGCTGCGAATGCCCTCGACAAGCCAGTAATGATGTATAACGTGCCGGGCCGTACGGTCGCAGACATGCTGCCTGAAACAGTGGCTCGACTGTCTTGGCATGAAAATATTCTTGGAATAAAGGAAGCGACCGGCGATCTGGATCGATTGAAAGCGATTCAGGAGCTTGTCGATGATGATTTCAAATTATTTAGTGGTGATGACTTTACGTTATTGCCGTTTATTGAGCAGGGTGGTCACGGCGTGGTGACGGTCAGCGGAAATGTTGCTGCAGGGCAGGTCGCAAAATTATGCCGCTTGGCATTGGAAGGTCAAAACGATGCCGCGAAGGAATTGGACAACTCATTGCAAGCGTTGAATAAGGCCTTATTTGTCGAGTCGAACCCGATACCTGTGAAATGGGCAGTCAGTCAAATGGGCTTGATGGAGGCGAATATTCGTTTGCCATTGACGCCTTACGAAAGTCAATTTCATGATCAGATGCGAGAGGCTATGCGGCAGGCAGGCGTCGCGTCGGAGGAAAATGTATGACCCTAATTAGGTTATTTATTACCATTTCAGTACTCGCTCTTGTCGGTAATTTGGCCGCATGTAGCAGGGACAAAGTGCGAGTGTCCTGTGACGAGCCGCAGCCGTACCAAGCGGTAGTCGAGCACAAGCGCATTGTTTCTCCGGAAGGGCTGGATCAGTTGGATGAGCTAAGGGAAATGCAGATTCCAACAGCGACAACCTCGCCACGACCCGTGGGATTAAAGTGCATTGAGTATCCGCCGTTGGTTGTGACGCCAAACTAACAATATTCGGAGAGGTGGCTGAGTGGCTTAAGGCGCTCGCTTGGAAAGCGAGTGTACGTTTATAGCGTACCGCGGGTTCGAATCCCGCCCTCTCCGCCATACTAGCTGAGGCTCGCTATTAGCTGCCGCTTTAAAGAATATTGCGAACAATAATTACTGTGGATAATCCAATCCATAATGTATTAAAGGCAACCATTGTTGGTAGTAGCTTGCGCTCTGATACCCAAATTAATAACGCAGACGTAAACAATGTTACCAAATGTAGTTCCCAAATTTCTTTCTGCCAAATCAGCCCTGGAAAAATTACAGCGGCTTTAGCAATCCAAGCTAGAGCTTCAACAATATTGTAATTTACCCAATAGCCATCCTGAAACCACAAACGGTAACTGCTAAAAATATTTGTAAAACCAACACGCGAATAAACAAATGTAGTAATTGTTAAAAAAATACAAAATGAGATGATAATTTCCAAAGTGTTTTCCTTGCAACTAAAAATATTGCGTAAAGTCATTTAGCCAGCATTGCCTACATTTAATTTCGTAGCTTCGAACATTACCTAAATCAATGTCCTGCTCATGCTTACATATCAGTGTCTTCAGGTCGATTAAGCCAAAGATCCTTCATCTTACTTAAGTCTAATACTCCTTCTACTGTTCTCGAAGCAATATCTTCTAGTTCTTTATTAGCTTTTATACCTATTACATATCCACCTAAAGTCTCTGTTATAGCTTCATTCATAACCTCTATTAGATTATCTCTAACACCCTCTCTACAGATGTAGGAATCATGTACAGAGAGTATGGGTTCCTTTAAGTCTGTGAAGTGCTTTATGACTTTAGCTGTTATAGCTCCATCAATGTTCATTAAGAGTGCTAACATCTATCTTCGTGTATTCGTCAAGGATTTCGAAATAAATGTTTGAACAGCTTGCTTCGATTCACCCACTTTTGCCGCCCGGCGCTGGATTACTCGCGCTTCTGATTGGTGCAATTATTGTTGATCTAATCGTGAAGCGACTGCTGCTTACTGCTATCCGCGCGTTCGCTAAACTATCTCGCTCCACATGGGACGACGCCCTGGTTGCTCACAATGTTGTCGGCCGGCTCGTCCAAGTGTTGCCGGCGTTGATTGTATTTGTCGGAGTACCGTTTGTTTCAGGTCTCCCAGAAAGCGTTGCGCAGTTACTTCGTAACATTGCGATGGGCTACATGATGTTGATGCTGACGCTCTCGTTAACCGGCGCGCTTAGTTCAGCCAATACGATCTATTCGGCTTCGCCAGTCGCGAAGGATCGTCCGTTGAAGGGTTTTGTCCAACTAATACAGATCGTCATTTGGATTTTCGGTGGCGTGATGATTGTTTCAGCAATATTGGATCGTTCGCCACTGCTGCTGCTCAGTGGTTTCGGCGCGATGACCGCAATTCTCTTGCTGGTTTTCAAAGACACGATCTTGTCGCTGGTCGCTAGCGTACAACTCACTGCACAGGACATGGTTCGGGTCGGTGATTGGATCGAAATGCCGCAGTTCGGTGCCGATGGTGATGTCGTCGATGTTCAACTACATACGGTCAAGGTGCAAAACTTTGACAAGACCATTACGACGATTCCCACACACAGATTGATCACGGACTCGTTCAAGAATTGGCGTGGCATGTCGCAGTCTGGTGCCCGGCGTATCAAGCGTTCGATTTTTGTTGATGTATCGTCGATCCGCTTCCAGACTCAAGATGAGGTTAGCCATTTCAAGCATTCCATATTGCTCAAGGCATATCTTGAAGGCAAGGAACAGGAACTGGCTGATTACAATACGGGGCTTTCGACTGAGCTGGACAGTGACGTAAACAAGCGGCGGCTGTCGAACGTCGGCACTTTTCGTGCTTATGCATTCAACTACCTGAAGAATCACCCTAAGATCGACAAACGTAATACATTGATTGTTCGGCAGCTCGGATCGGGGCCTGAGGGGCTCCCGTTAGAGATTTATTGTTTTACGAACACGACTGTATGGTCAGTTTACGAAGACATTCAGTCCGATGTATTTGATCATTTAATGACGATCATGCCGGAGTTCGGGCTACGTCTGTATCAGAAGCCGGCGGGTTCGGATTTGGCGAATCTGCGATAAAGCGGAAGTTTAGCTCATTGTCTGAGCAGCTTCCTATTAGTAGAAAGGGGGATTAATTTCCTCGCAAAAAGGGGGGATGGGGGTGCTCACCTGGCACGACCACTAATTCTCTTCAAAGAGAAGCGTATGACAATTCGAGAACTAAGAAAGAGCGCCTCTGAAACTATCATCAGTTATTCATCGGCAATATTGTCGATCTGTAGTGAGTTTTAGCTGGCCATTCTCATCATAAAATTGCCACCTTCCTACCCATCTGTTATCAACTTTGGTGCCTCTACAGGATATGGTTCCGTTTTCATTGTAGTG
>CAJXYT010000013.1 GCA_913063505.1 uncultured Gammaproteobacteria bacterium
GCTGGTACATGGTGAAAAGCGGGCTGGTCGATAACCCGCACGTTAGCCAATACAGGTTAAGCGCACATCTTTCTGCAGCATTCCTTATTTACGCGTATATGTTCTGGGTCGCCATGTCATTGCTGTTCCCGGCCTCTGGTGAGCAAAGACACCCTTGGTACCGAAAATCACTCGCAGTGACTGTACTAACCTCTGTAACGATTATCTCTGGCGGCTTTGTAGCCGGGCTGAAAGCCGGTAAAATCTACAACACCTTTCCGCTAATGGGCGATGACTGGATTCCGCCTGGCACGATGGCCTTAGAGCCGTTCTGGCGGAATTTCTTCGAAAATATGACCACGGTTCAACTGGACCATCGTGTGCTGGCGATCTCGACGTTTTTGGTCATCATTGGCTTCTGGGTCAAAGCACGCAAAGCTGACCTGCCTGCGCGCAGTCGTCCAGCCGTAAACGCACTACTGCACACTGCAATATTTCAGGTAGCGCTGGGCATTTCGACACTTCTTATGTCAGTGCCCATTTTTCTCGGAGCATTACATCAAGCCGTCGCGATGCTGTTGTTTACAGTTTCACTCTATATTCTGCATAGCCTGAGACGTGTGTGAATAAGGTTTGCTTCGATAATGATTTGATTTTTCGCTATTGCGGCCATGAGTCACGACTAGCTGACCTTCGTTAACCAACCATGCGTGTCAGGGGCTAGTCCGTATTGAATGTCCTGCAATGCTTTCTGAAGTCGAGCCGTGTTCGGTCCAGCTTCACCGTCACGTACTTTGATTTCGATACCGTCTCGAACTAACGTACCGACGGGCGAAAGACACGCCGCCGTTCCCGACAGAGCTGCCTCATGAGTCTTAACCAATTCGAGCAGTTCATCGACGTTAAAATTCCTTTCACTGACTTTGTAGCCGTTGTCAGCCGCTAGCTTCAGAAGCGAATCACGAGTCATACCGTGCAGAAACGTACTATCAAGCGGTTTCGTTATGACTTCATCGTCGCTGATCAAGAGGAAGTTCGCCGCCCCTGTTTCTTGCACATTGCCGTTAGGGCAAAATAACACCTGATCCACGCCATACGCTTCTTTTGCATCCAGCGTAGGGCCAAGAGCCGCCGCGTAGTTACCACCAGTTTTCGTACTGCCCAACTGCTCGGTCGAACGAGCGAGCTGCTCCTCAACCAACAGTTTTAGCGTAACCGCACCGCCAGAAAAATAATCACCGACAGGGGATGCCAAGACGAACAATGTCGCCTCCGTCGATGGTGCTGCTGCCGCACCGATGTTTTGCAATGTTCCGATCAAGGTCGGGCGCAGGTACAGCGAACTCGGCGGCGTCGGAATGTCGTCGACGTGGTGTAGCACTAGATTCACCACCATGTCCGCCAGCATTTCCATGTCCGGCACCGGAAGCCTCAACGAGGCTGCACTTTTCTGCATCCTCTCGATATGGTCGTGCAGCCGATAGATTCGCGCCACGCCGTCGTCCCAACGATAGGCCTTGAAGCCCTCGAAACAGGTGCTGGCATAATGCAATACATGCGCTGCCGGGTGCAAAGACAGGGGTTTTAGCGTCTCGATTGCAGGCGCCTGCCAGGTACCATCTTCGTAACGAGCGATCGCAATATGATCGCAAAATTCTGTGCCAAACTGGCCCATGGATTCTGATCTCGATTAAAATTCTTGAAGGGGCATAACTTTGCCACCAATTGATCTTGTTTGGCTAGAGCATTTGGTCGCTTTTCTGGCTTTTTTATGGAATCTTGATCGACGCACGGTGCGCCAGCCTCAGAATGCTAAAAAATGCGCAATGCGAACGATAATTGGAAGAACGATGACTGTTCGGAGCAAGAAAATCAACAACTTACGTTTATGAATGTAACTCATTGTTTAACATCCCATTCTGGGCGTAAGATTCGCCCTCCTTGTAGAATGTACCCGGAGTAACTCGATGAGCTTAGCTGAAAATAACCTGGATACCTACTGGATGCCCTTTACGGCAAACCGTGACTTCAAGGCCAAACCCCGCGTTATCACCGGGGCATCTGGCCACTACTACACCACTGAGAGTGGCAACAAACTGTACGACACGTTCTCGGGACTGTGGACATCGGGCGTCGGCCATTGCCACCCGAAAATCGTTGAGGCGGTGCAGAAGCAAGTAGCCACGCTCGATTACTGCATGACTTTTCAGCTGACGAACAATAAAGCCATTGAACTGGCCGAGCGTGTTACCGATATGGCGCCCAACGGTATCAATCACTGCTTCTTCGCCAATTCAGGGTCTGAGTCTGTCGACACAGCGCTGAAGATCGCACTCGGCTATCACCGTGCGAAAGGAGAAGGCAATCGCACTCGCTTGATCGGACGCGAACGCGGCTATCACGGCGTTAATTTCGGCGGCATGTCTGTTGGCGGCATGGTGCCGAACCGCAAGGCCTTCAGTGCCAACCTTATCCCTGGTGTTGATCACATTCGTCACACGCACGACATTGAACGCAATGCGTTCACCCGCGGTCTACCCCTGCATGGCGCTGAGCTTGCCAATGACCTTGAGCGACTCTGTGCACTCCATGACGGTAGCAACATCGCCGCCGTGATCGTCGAGCCGGTTGCAGGGTCTACCGGTGTATTGCCGCCGCCTGTTGGCTACCTCAAACGCCTGCGCGAAATTTGTGACCAGCATGGCATTCTGTTGATTTTTGACGAGGTCATCACAGCGTTCGGCCGACTGGGCGCGCCATTTGCTGCAGAGCGCTTCGGCGTCACGCCGGACATCATTACGACAGCCAAGGGTCTAACCAATGGCGTCATTCCGATGAGCGCAGTCCTGGTTCGCGACAGTGTCTATGATGCGTTCATGCAAGGTCCTGAAAACATGATTGAGCTGTTCCACGGCTATACTTATTCCGGTCACCCGGTTGCAGCAGCGGCAGGACTGGCGACCATGGATGTTTATGATGAGGAAGGCACGTTCGAACAGGCCTCAGGTCTGGAGCAGCATTTCGAAGACCTGCTGCATTCATTTAAAGATCAAAAGCACGTAGTTGACGTACGAAACTTCGGTCTGATGGGTGCTATCGAGATGGCGCCACGAGATGGCGCAGCTGGTATGCGCGGCTTCGAAATACATAAGAAATGCTTCTGGGAAGAGAATATGGTTGTCCGTAACGGTATGGATGTCCTGCAATTCTCGCCCTTCCTTAATTCAGACCCGGATGAGATGGAGCAATCATTTGCAGCCATCCGTCGCGTACTCGATTCGATTGAGTAGGCAGTATCTGGAGATCAACTATGAACGCTACCCCCATAAAGAATGTAGTCACAGCTGAGATTGTCGGCCATTTCATTAACAATGCTAATGTTGCTGATGACAACCGACCGCAACCTGTTACCAATCCGGCGACCGGTGAGATTACCAGGCACGTGGCTATGGCATCGCAGGCAACGGTTGAAACCGCTATTGCAGCAGCCCAGGCCGCTTTTCCAGCTTGGCGCAACACGCCGCCAGCAAAGCGCGCGCGCATCATGTTCAAGTTCAAGCAGCTGCTAGAGGAGTATGCGGAGGAAATATCCGCGGCTATCACTGATGAGCATGGAAAAATCTTTGACGATGCCATGGGCGAGTTCGGCCGCGGTGTCGAAGTCGTCGATTACGCGTGTGGAATTCCCGAGTTGCTCAAAGGTGAGTACTCCAAGAATGTTGGCCCAGGCATTGATAGCTGGTCTGACTTTCAGCCGCTTGGTGTTGTTGCTGGCATTACACCTTTTAACTTTCCGGCAATGGTCCCTATGTGGATGTATCCGATGGCGATCGCTTGTGGCAATACGTTCATTCTGAAGCCATCCGAGAAAGATCCAACTTCCCCATTGATCGCCGCTCGCTTACTGAAAGAAGCAGGACTGCCGGACGGCGTTTTCAACCTCGTGAATGGCGACAAAGAAGCTGTTGATACATTATTGAATGACGATCGTATTCAGGCAATTAGCTTCGTAGGATCAACAGCAGTGGCTGAATACATTTACACTACTGGCACCAAAAACGGCAAACGCGTGCAAGCGCTCGGCGGCGCTAAGAATCACGCGATCGTAATGCCGGACGCTGACATTGATAATGCCGTTAACGCGCTTATTGGTGCTGCCTATGGATCCTGTGGTGAACGTTGCATGGCCATTTCAGTTGCTGTGTGTATTGGTGATGAAGTCGCCGATTCCGTTGTCAGAAAATTGCAGGCAGAGATCGCCGACCTCAAAGTTGGCCCAGGCACGGATGTCTCGAATCACATGGGCCCACTGATTACCAAAGTTCACCACGACAAGGTTCGCGGCTATGTTGATCTGGGCATCGAAGAAGGTGCCGACCTCGTCGCGGATGGACGAGGCCTGGTTGTCGAGGGACACGAAGACGGTAATTTCCTCGGCCCGTGCCTGTTTGATAACGTCACTTCTGACATGAGAATCTATCAGGAAGAAATCTTTGGGCCGGTTCTTTGCGTTGTACGTGCGGAATCCGAAGAACAGGCTATGCAACTTATCAATGACCATGAATATGGTAATGGCGCCTGCATCTTCACGCGTGATGGTGAAGCTGCGCGCTACTTCGCTGACAACATTCAGGTTGGAATGGTTGGTATTAACGTACCCCTTCCAGTTCCGGTGTCGTACCACAGCTTTGGCGGCTGGAAGCGCTCGTTGTTCGGTGATTTGTTCGTCTACGGGCCTGACAGCATTCGCTTCTACACGCGTCGCAAGACCATCACACAGCGTTGGCCCGCCGGCGGCGTTCGTGAGAAAGCACAATTTGCGTTCCCGGGTCGCCAATAAGGCTCGATTCGAGGTTACAATCGCTGCCCCGTTTCGGTTTGGATGCAGCGATGAAAAAACTGGCCTTAGCTCTCGCCCTCGTAGCGCCCCTTGCGGTCGCACAAGACTGGATGCCAACCTCATTCGATCATACTGAGGTTTCTCCCGGCATTTATTATCTGACGGGCGTAGGCGGCCAAATGCCGGTTGGCGCCACCGGTCTTTTGGTTGGCGACGAATATGTGGTTCTCATCGACGACAGCCTCGCACCACTAGGTCCTGCATTACTCGCGAAAATAGACGAACTTGCCGGGCAACCGGCTGACTTTGTTATTAACACTCACGCGCACAGCGATCACACTGGTTCGAATCAGTTTCAGGCAGAAAACGGCGCGATTATCGTCGCGCATGACAATCTGCGTAGTCGCATGGAAGCCGACCCGCAGCAAAACACAGGGCCTGGCGCGCTACCTGTCATTACGTTCTCAGATGAGATGACTTTCCATGTGAACGGTCATGAAGCCTACGTTTTTCATATTGCGGCTGCTCACACCGACGGTGACGCCGCTATATTATTTCGAGAAGCCAATATCATCGCAACAGGTGACCTGTTATTCCGCGGTATGTTTCCCTTTATCGATCTTGACAGCGGCGGTGGTGTGGCCGGTTACAAAGTCGGAATGCAGCGACTGATCGACATGGCGAATGACGAAACGAAGATCATGCCTGGACATGGACCGATTGCCTCACGGGCAGACTTGCAGAAAGACTTTGATATGTTGGTCGACGCCGAAGCTCGTGTGAAAGCACTTTTAGACAAAGACATGAATGAGGAGGCGATTGTTGTGGCAAACCCATTGGCCGATTATCACGATGAATACAACTGGGGGTTCATCACAACCGAAGTTATGACGCGCATGCTGATTCGTTCGCTAACCACGAACTAGAGCGACTATATCGAAGATATTTCTCTAGGATGCGAACATTATCATGATACCGGCTGCGACCGCCGATCCGATAACACCCGCTACATTCGGGCCCATCGCGTGCATCAACAAGATGTTTTGTGGATTGGCTTCCAGCCCGACCTTATTTGCAACTCGTGCAGCCATAGGCACAGCTGAGACCCCAGCTGCACCGATCAACGGATTAATCGGGGTGCTGGAAATTTTGTTGAGTAATTTACCCATCAACAGACCGGTGGCGGTACCTACTGCAAACGCGACCATGCCAAGCAGTAAAATACTCAAGGTTTTCCATTCAAGAAATTGTTCAGCACTGAGTTTCGAGCCAACAGACAAGCCAAGAAATATTGTCACGATATTGATCAGTGAGTTCTGCGTTGTATCCGACAGCCGATCAACCACTCCGCATTCGCGCATCAAGTTACCGAAACACAACATGCCCAGGAGAGGCGCCGCAGACGGAAGCAATAATGCGACTAACAATAGAAGCAATAGAGGGAAAATGATGCGCTCGGCTTTCGATACCTCTCGCATCTGAACCATTTCGATCTTGCGCTCGGCCTCTGTGGTTAAGAGCCGCATGATGGGCGGTTGAATCAACGGCACCAACGCCATGTAGGAATAAGCGGCCACAGCAATAGCGCCCAAGAGGTGCGGCGCGAGCTGCCCAGCGACATAGATAGCCGTTGGCCCATCGGCGCCGCCGATAATTCCGATCGCGGCAGCTTCGCGAAGCGAAAAGTCCATCAAACCAAGTTCTGTCAGACCCAGCGCACCCAATAATGTCGCAAAAATTCCGAATTGGGCGGCGGCCCCAAGAAACAGTGTTTTCGGATTTGCGAGCAACGGGCCAAAATCGGTCATCGCACCTACACCCATAAAGATGATTAGCGGAAACGCACCAGTTTCGATTCCGACCACGTAGGAAAGATGCAGCAAGCCATCACCTGTTGCGATTTCCACGCCTGGAATATTACTCAACAATCCGCCAAAACCGATAGTGACCAGGAGTAACGGTTCGAACTTCTTGACAATTCCCAAGTACAATAGCGATAGACAAACGATGATCATCGCGATCTGGCCACCAGTGATCTGGTAGATCCCAGATTCGATCCAAATTTGCCTGATTAGATCCATTATCAGCCTATCGAGACCATGGCATCACCTACGGCTACTGCGTCGCCTTCTTTAACAAAAACGTCAGTGACAGTCCCCGAACAGGGCGCACTCACAACTGTTTCCATTTTCATGGCTTCTACGACCAGCAGTGGATCATTCATTTCGACTACTGTACCAGGTGATACGTTAACCTTGAATATATTGCCCGCCAAGACGGCGTTAACTGCTCGCCCAGACCCTGACGGCTCTGGAGATGCCGCAGTCGGTGCAGCCGACACCGAGGCAAGCTGACCACTTGTTGCAACTTCTACCGTGAATGATTTGCCGTTTACACGAACGGAGTAGATACCACCAGCCGATGTCGTGACGGCACTCGCTGCTTGCTCCGTATCACCCGTTGGTGCGGGTTCGAACACGTCTGGGTTGTCGCGATTCTCAAGGAACTTCATGCCAATCTGAGGGAACAGTGCATATGTCAGAACGTCGTCAACCACGTGCTCGGCAAGCGTGATGCCTTTTTCCTCGGCAATACGCTTTAATTCCGCAGTCTGCACTTCCAGTTCCGGCTCAAGCAAGTCGGCAGGACGGCAAGTAATCGGGTCGGCTCCGTCGAGAACGCCCGCCTGCAATTCGGCGTTAACCGGCAGCGGTGTCGCTCCGTACTCGCCTTTGAGTACACCTGCTGCTTCCTTAGTAATCGTCGTGTATCGCGATCCTGAGAGTATGTTTATAACGGATTGCGTTCCAACGATCTGCGACGTCGGTGTCACCAATGGCAGCATTCCGAGGTCCTCTCGAACGCGAGGAATCTCCAGCAGCACCTCGTCAATTTTCTCGCTGGCATTTTGCTCGCGTAACTGATTTTCCAGATTCGTCAACATACCGCCGGGAACCTGTGCAACGAGGATGCGTGAATCGACGCCACGCAGGGAACCTTCAAACTTCGCGTATTTTTTTCGAACTTCGCGAAAATATGCCGCAATTTCTTCGATGAGAATCACATTTAGACCAGTATCCCGATCTGTTCCTTCAAGCGCCGCGACCAGAGACTCCGTTGGCGAATGCCCATAAGTCATGCTCATGGATGATACTGCCGTATCGACATTATCGATGCCGGCTTCGATTGCTTTGATATACGTCGCCGTTGAAAGACCCGTCGTGGCGTGACACTGCATGTGAATCGGAATATCGACTGACGCCTTCAATCTGCTGACGAGCTCATAGGCGACATACGGTCGTAACAAACCAGCCATATCCTTGATGCAAATCGAGTGAGCGCCCATGTCTTCGATGCGCTTGCCCATATCAACCCACAAGTCGACAGTGTGAACGTGACTAACCGTGTACGACATCGTGCCCTGTGCATGCTTGTCGACCGCCAAGGTTGCCTTAATAGCTGTTTCGAGATTTCGCAAATCATTCAGAGCATCGAAGATTCGAAATACATCGACACCATTGACTGCGCAACGCTCGACAAACTTCTCAACGAGATCGTCCGCATAATGGCGATAGCCGAGAATGTTCTGCCCGCGAAATAACATTTGTTGCGGCGTATTCGGCATTGCCGCTTTTAGCAAACGAATCCGTTCCCACGGATCCTCTCCGAGGTAGCGGATGCACGAATCAAATGTTGCACCACCCCAGGATTCCATCGACCAATAACCGATCTGATCCAATTTCTCGGCAATCGGAAGCATATCGTCGATGCGCATTCGCGTAGCGAGCAAGCTCTGGTGCGCATCGCGTAACACCAGCTCAGTAATACCAAGGGGTTTCTTATTTATCATTCGTAATTATTTCGCTGAATTGATTCTATGTTGTGAGATAGCCGCAGTTATGGCAGCAACCTCCTCATCAGTCGCGTCGTCGCTCCTGGCCGTCGAGAAACGAATGGCAATTGCCGACATCAAAGACATCCCGCTAACTAGAAGTGTGAGGAATATGAAAACGGTTCCCATGCCAACCAGCATGAGCGTAATTCCTTGATCCAGAAGAGATGTTTCCAATGTAACCACCAACTAGCGGACGACAACGGTCGATTATACTGATTCCAGGCCGTAGGCAAAGCTGAGATGCAAACGAAGTACTCGGGTTGGCGTTAGCCTCCCGAGGCAAATTCAGGCGTTGTGACGTGTTTTCTTGCACGCAACAGCGCTGTTTTGGCAGAATCATGAAGAGTATCCCGTCATAACTGGGAGGGTTGCACCGGATTCATTCACAAGGTATTACTCGATGAATATCTCGCCGATCACCCCGATCCGAAAGACTGCGAGTATTATCTGTGTGGACCTCCAATGATCAACGGTGCGGTGATAAAGATGCTTGACAGGCTCGGCGCTCAAGAAGAAACCATTTTGCTCGATGATTTCGGCGGATGATCATGCGCACGTGGATCAGTATCGCTCTCTCTTTGCTCTTGATCGCCTCCTGCAACAAGACATCGTTACCTGCTTTTGATCTTAGCGGCAGAACAATGGGGACGACCTTCAATATCACACTGGTGTCACCACCAGATGACACAGATCTCGACGCACTTGGAGCCATTATCCAAGACCGACTTGAATACATTGAGAATATTGCATCCACTTATCGGGACAATTCTGAGTTATCTCAGTTCAATTCCAATCCGTCCATGGATTGGATAGCCGTAACTCCAGAGTTCTGCCGGATGATTTCATCGGCACTGGACGTCAGTGTGATGACTAGGGGGGCATTCGATATTACCGTCGGACCGCTAGTCAATTTGTGGGGATTCGGTCCGTCGCCAGAGGAAAGTGGATTACCAACCGAAGAGCAAATCACCCAAGCGCGGTCTGGCGTTAACTATGAAGCCTTAGAGGCGGACTGCGATAAGTTTGTGGTTCGTAAATCGCTGAAGGCAACCTATGTTGATCTATCGGGCTGGGCAAAAGGATACGCAGTTGATGAAATCGCGGCGATACTGGATGCTAGGGATGTCGACAATTACCTTATTGAAATCGGTGGTGAATTGCGCGTACAAGGCCGGAACCCGAAGCAGGAACCTTTCTCCATAGCTATCGAAAAACCAATTAAGAACAATGCTATGAAGTACCATGCCTTGCTACTGACTGATGCCGCAGTAGCGACCTCTGGCGACTACCGAAATTTCTATGAGCACGACGGGCAGCGCTACTCGCATACCATCGATCCGCGAACGGGCCGGCCCGTGAGCCACCAGTTGACTGGAGTGACTGTTGTCAGTACCTCGACCGCTTTTGCCGACGCTATCGCAACGGCGCTGTTGGTCTTGGGCGCCGATGAAGGATGGGTATTGGCCGAAGAATTGGATATAGCCGCCTATTTTCTCATCAGAACGGAGGACGGGCTGAAGGAAATATCGACTACAAAATTCGCAAGGCTGAACCGACTATGAGCACGATAATCGTAACTGTAGCGTTTAGTTTTATCGTCATCCTTCTCACGATAGCACCCCCAAACTAGATTAGTAATGCAATCAGATCAGCAGCGAAAAGTGAGATCAGAGTGAAGCTAACACCACCGATCAGGACCGCTGCAAACAATCCCAATGCAAATGGGCGCATCCCGATTTTGATGATTCCAGCGAACATTGAGGTCAAACCGACCGCAGCCATCGCCAGCAATAAGCATCGCTCAGCCGCTTCTTTAATAAACCAAACAATTTTATTCCACTGTGATAACTCGAGCATTCCAAACGGCTTATCGCCCATGTCTCCGACCGTGCGAATCGCCGACATCAAGGCAAAACCGACGATGAACCATGGAATCATCGCAAGATAGTTGATCTTCCTCGTATCGTCTTTCGTTCGTTCTGGACTGTATAGAATGCAGACGAGCGGAATCACCACGATCATGCACAGATTTCGAACCATCTTGGTGACTGTTGCTATATCAAGAGCAACGGGCGCATTGTACTGCGCCTCGTACATCATGCCCGCGCCGGCTACCTGTGCAGTTTCGTGAATTGACGTGCCGAGAAACAGTCCAGCGAGCTCAGGTTGTGTTGCGAATGCCTGATGTGCGAGGACCGGATAGATAAACATCGCCGCCAAACCAAATATGGTAATGCAGGAGACTGCGTAGCTAACTTCGGATTCGTTCGCTTTGATCAGCGGCGCAGTGGCGATAATTGCCGTACAACCGCAGATACTGGTGCCAACCGCTATCAAGCTGCTGAGCTGTCTCGACAAACCCATGTAGCGTCCAAGCAATCCAACCGTGAATAAACCAATTGCGATTGCGGCAATAACAAAGGGCAACGCGACCAATGTGAATTGCCCTGCTCCCATCAAACTCAATCGAATACCCAGCAGAATGATGCCTATACGCAGGATCGCTGAGGTACAGAACTTGAGGCCCGGTTGAATACTCTCCGGCAATTTGACCGTATTCGCGATCAGCATGCCCAGAACAATAGCCATCATTATTGCGCTGACAGGGCTCTTTGCAAATCCAAGAACTGCCACACCGAACCATGTCGCAACGTGGCCAGCCGCGATCGAAACGAATAGCGCAAGGCCAATACCCATCCACCAACCGGGGAATCTAAGGCTTTTGGTCACTTATAATTATTCCTTCTGAAAGTGTCGCGCAGGATCATACCGTATATCGATTGACGAATACTCTTCCCTACGGTTATTTCAGTAGGCAATATCAGTCATTCACACGCATCCGAGAAAAAATAATGTCTATGCCCCCATCATACGATGACGTCACTTTAAATCCGGATTACCGTGAGCTTTTGTCAGGTCTTACAGCAGTTTTCGACAGCGGCAAAACCAGAGACCTCACCTGGCGTCGCAACCAGATGCTAGCGATCGAAACAATGATGGCGGAGCGTGAAGCGGAAATTTTCGCCGCCCTTAAATCTGATCTCGGCAAGTCGGCGATGGAGGCGTTTACAACGGAAACGTCCTATGTCAGTAGCGACGCTGCATACAACCGGAAAAATCTTAGCCGCTGGACCCGAATCAAGCGCGTTCGGACGCCCGTGATTGGGCAGCCCGGCAGAAGCTGGATTCAGCCAGAACCCTTAGGAGTTGTGCTTGTTATCGGTGCCTGGAACTACCCTTTGCAGCTGACGCTCGCGGGAATGTCAGCCGCGATCGCCGCCGGCAATTGCGTCATCATCAAGCCGTCTGAACTCGCGCCGGCGACGTCTGCCATGATCGCGAAACTGATACCCGAATACCTCGATCCCGACTGCGTGAAAGTCGTTGAAGGTGCGGTACCCGAAACAACCGCCCTTCTCAACCTGAAGTTCGATCACATCCTCTACACCGGCGGCGGCAATGTCGCGAGAATAGTAATGAATGCCGCTGCCAAACACCTAACTCCTGTGACCTTGGAGCTCGGCGGAAAGTCGCCTTGCGTTGTCATGCCGGATGCAAATCTCGAGGCAACGGCCAAGCGTATTGCCTGGGGTAAGTTTACCAACGCCGGTCAAACCTGTATCGCTCCCGACTACGTTCTGACCGATGCCGACACAGAAGCGCTGCTGATTCCGCTGCTGGCGAAAAACATCGAGGAAATGTTCGGCTACGATCCTCAAAAATCCGAATCCTATGGTCGTATGGTCAACACTGTACATTTCGAACGCGTGAGCGCACTGATAGAGTCAGGTCACGCGGTCATTGGCGGACAATTGGATGCCAGCGAAAAGTATATTGCCCCAACTGTGCTGACCGACGTTTCTCTCAGCAGTCCCATCATGCAAGAGGAGATATTCGGTCCGGTGCTTCCTTTCGTTCGGGCGAATAATCTTGAGGGCGCGATTGACATTATTCGTCGGCACGAGAAACCACTTTCGGCTTATATCTTTACCAACGACAAAGGCGCCGAAAAGAAATTCCTGGAACAAGTTAGCTCTGGCAGTGCCTGCGTCAATGACGTAATGATGTTCATGGCAGTTCATGACTTGCCATTTGGCGGCGTTGGGTCCAGTGGTATGGGCGCTTACAGTGGTCGATCAGGTTTTGAAACATTCAGCCACATGAAGTCGGTTATGAAACGAAGATGGTGGCCTGACCTAGCAGTCCGGTATGCGCCGTACACTGAGAAGAAATTCAAATTCTTACGAAGAATTAGATAAAAATTTTATTTGTATGGGATCTTTCAAATCACTTTCATCAATAAACTAATCGTGATTTTTTCATTGCTCGATCTTAGATTTCCAGTCATAGCCGACCTCATCACGGCTGATGGCTCACCACTCAAAAATATCGATGAGCTCCTCAACGTGGGCTTTGTTATGAAAGGCACCAAGGTCTATAAGGACTAGAATGAAGGCAAGTACTCTTCGCATCGGTTACCGCTACAGACCCGAGCGCCTGGCCAAGAAATACGATGCCGTCGTGATTGGATCTGGTATGGGCGGGCTAACGACAGCAGCGCTTCTTAGTGATCTTGGTTGGAAGGTCTGTGTTCTGGAACAACACTACACGGCCGGTGGCTATACACACTCCTACGAGCGCAATGGCTACGAGTGGGACGTCGGCGTGCACTACATCGGTGACGTTGGTGCGCAAACGCGCACTCGAAAAATGTTCGACTATTTGTCCAACGGAAAAATTGATTGGGCGCCTATGGATGCAGAATATGACCGCTTCTATATTGGCGAAAAAGTATTCAACGCCAAAGCTGGAAAGGAAGAATTTCGCCTCAATCTGATCCGGCAATTCCCCAATGAAGAAAAAGCGATTGATCATTATCTCAAGCTGCTTAATAAGGCCGGAAACGCAATTCCCGCTTATGGAATGAAGCGTATTTTCAGCTTTTGGCAGTACGTCGCCATGTGGCCTTATCTGTTTTTAAAATCACCACGATGTCTATTCAGGAATACCTATGACGTTCTTAGTGAGCTCACTGATGATCAGGACCTGATCGCCGTTTTGTGTGGCCAGTGGGGCGACATGGGCCTGCCGCCAAAGCAATCAACCTTCATCGTTCACGCGATGATTGTCCGGCATTATCTGCATGGCGGTTATTATCCCATAGGAGGTTCATGGAAAATTTCGGAAAGTATTATTCCGAAAATCCAGGCGACCGGTGGCGATGTCTTTACCTACGCACGGGTCGAGCAAGTTAGTGTCGAAAATGGCAAGGTAGTCGGCGTAGAGATGGCTGATGGACATCGTATCGAATGTGAATGCGTAATCTCATCTGCAGGCGTCGGCAATACTTTTAAGCACTTACTCTCGGCGGATGTTGCTGGCAATGCAGGCTACAAACAGAAACTAAAGTCTGTCGAACCTAGCTCTGCATATCTCGGGGTCTACATCGGCTTACAAAGTACTGCCGAGGAACTCGGATTACCGAAAACGAATTTTTGGATCTACCCGGACAGCGACTACGATGGAGCTGTCGAGCGCTTCTCAGCGGGAGAGGACGACCAGTTTCCAGTTATTTACATTTCCTTTCCCTCTGCTAAGGATCCTGACTACATCAATCGGCACCCCGGAACCGCAACGATTGAAATCGTTGCGCCAGCGCCGTATCAGTGGTTCGAAAAATGGCGAGACGAAACTTGGGGAAAACGCGGCGAGGATTACGATACGCTCAAAAATCAACTCGGCGAGCGACTAATAGAGCACCTCTATGAGAAGCTTCCAACGCTGCGCGGCAAAGTCGATTATTACGAGGTTTCCACACCGCTTTCCACCAACTGGTTCGGCGGCTATCAGGAAGGCGAGCTCTATGGCCTGTCACACACCCCGAAGCGTATGCAGCAAAAGTGGCTACGACCGAAGACGGATATTCCAGGTCTGTGGTTAACCGGTCAGGATATTCTGACCTGCGGCGTAACCGGCGCGATGATGGCCGGATTTCTAACAACAGCGAGTATCGTCGGCATGCGTAAGATAGCGCCGCTAAGCAAACGCATCTATTCGTAAGGACCTAGAGCGAGTCCTCCGGAAGCTCCATTACTGTATCAGGCGATCTCGAATAGCGAAGCCGCGCCTTGTCCACCGCCGATGCACATTGTGCAAACAACGTATTTGACGCTGCGGCGTTTACCCTCAATCAGCGCGTGGCCGACCATACGGGCGCCCGACATGCCATACGGATGCCCAATAGAAATGGCTCCGCCGTCGACATTAAGAATGTCATTGGGTATGCCGAGCTTGTCGCGGCAATACAATGCCTGAACTGCGAATGCCTCATTCAGTTCCCAAAGGCCAATATCGTCCATCGTAAGGCCATTGCGTTGCAGCAACTTGGGTATGGCAAAAACCGGCCCGATACCCATTTCGTCCGGTTCACATCCAGCGACCGCCGTGCCACGATAAATTCCCAACGGTGACAAACCACGCTTTTCAGCAACGCTTGCCTCCATCACTACGGTTGCCGATGCTCCATCGGATAACTGGCTAGCGTTCCCAGCGGTAACGAAGCCACCCTCTCGTACCGGCCGCAACGACGCCAGTCCTTCAAGGTTCGTGCTCGGACGATTGCCCTCGTCTTTCTCCAGCACGACATCTTCAAAACTGATTTCCTTAGTTTCGCGATCCATTACACCTTTGGTTGAGGGCAACGCGACGATTTCTTCGTCGAATTTTCCGGCTGCCTGACTCGCCGCGGTTCGCTGCTGGCTTTGCAATGCGAATTCATCCTGAACCTCCCGGCTTATACCGTAGCGATTCGCAACGACCTCCGCCGTATCAATCATCGGCATATAAACGTGTTCATGCATGGAGACAAGCCTGGGGTCCGAGGCCCGGTATGTATTCATGTGCTCATTTTGCACAAGACTGATGGACTCCAGCCCACCGCCAACCATGATATCGACACCGTCCGATACGATCGTCTTGGCAGCCAGAGCGATGGCCATCATGCCGGAAGAACACTGACGATCAACCGTCATTCCGGCGGTGGTCACTGGAAGACCAGCCATCAGGGCGATCTGACGAGCCACATTCATGCTCGTGGTGCCCTGCTCCATGGCGCAACCCATGATGACGTCATCTATCTCCGCAGGATCCACCCCAGCGCGCTCCACTGCGTGTCTTACGGCATGTCCGCCCAGCGTCGGTCCTTCGGTGTTGTTGAAAGCACCTCGATAAGCTTTACCTATGGGAGTACGTGCAGTCGATACGATTACTGCTTCTCTCATTTTTTTGCCTCTTTATTATTAACGTTGGGCCGAATCGCGCATAGCGCTTTTCCAAATGCCTCCACTTCGCCCCAATCCGTGAAATCAACTTTCGCATTCAGATCAGTCGGGCCCTTTGTCATCCACATAATGAAGCGGATCATCGTTCTATCCCAAAATCGATACATCGAATAGTCGATCTTGCCGCCAAATATTCCGATGATTGATGGCTTCCAAACGGAGCTCTCGAAGAACTTTCTAACGTATGGATTGGTAAGAGCGTCTTTCTTATTTGGTTTTCTGGCCACCGCATTGACTGAGAAAAAAGCGCCATGCCTAGCCTCGATCGCCTCGATGTTATCTGCTATGAATCGCTCCACTTCCGGACGGTGCTTACCATAGCGAATACTCGCTCCGATGACGATTTGGTCAAAAGCCTCGAGATCGATTGTGCTATCAGGCATCAGCTTGAAGAGATCGGCGACAAATCCGGCATCCTCAGCAATCTTGGCCAAACGCTCACAAATCTCAAGCGTATGGCCATCAATAGTCGAATATATGAAAATTATATGTCCCATCTATTAGTAGGCTCTAGAGCCCTCCATCAAATATTTGATTAATCCTTGCCGCGGTCGCCTTGGTATCCAGAATACTGACATGCCTCCATTGTAGCCAAATATCCTTTTGGTATAGGCCTATCTTGGTGAAGCTGGCTTCTTAGCTTGATAATACCGTTACCTGGTTGATTTCGAGGATTTAAACGTCGTCCACTCCAGCAACCCATAACGCAACGATATCATTCAGGGGCGGGTCGTGGGGGTCAAGGTGAGTTGGCTTGCATATTTAAGTCCGGCTAGCTCAGCAGCATCGAATGCTAACTCAGGTTCGCGGGCTTCCAGTGCCTTTCGAATTGCATTGGATCTGCCGGCATCATCAAGCAATCGCACCAGCATGACATTGTCGTCGGAACCCTTAACGCGATCGCAGGGTTCTCGCAGCTCGTCTTCAGAGTCCTAATACATGACAATTTCTATCAAAGTCATTTTTTTGTCCTTTTTGTAGACACGATGCAAGAGTTTAGTACAAAATTTCCCACATAATGAAGCATCCATCATCCATACCGATCATCCATGCCTGCGTATTGGCCGCCGGCACGTCATCTCGTTTCGGTGCGACTAAGCTTATTCAGATTTTTCGTGACCTGCCGTTGGTACAGCATGCGCTCTTGGCCGCTCAAGGTGTGTGCGAAGGTCGAGTGACCCTCATTGTTGGATATGATGCTGACGCCGTCGTGGTTGCATCCGCTCGATTGGCTAATACAGTAGTACTGAACACCGAGTTTGAAAAAGGAATGGGGACGAGTATCGCAGCAGCGACAGATTCCTGCCGACAGAATGCCGACGCTATTTTAATAATGCTCGCCGATCAACCACTCATTTCAGCGCAACACCTCACCACCCTTATGGCTGCGTGGTCGGGCTCTGACAATGAGATTGTCGCCTCAGAGTATGATGGGGCAATGGGTCCGCCTATTCTCTTCCCTAGGAACGCGTACGACCGCCTCAGAGGGCTCGATGGTGAGTCCGGAGCGAAGGAACTATTGCAGGACGGTCAATTTGACGTACGGAGCATCGAGTTGCCGCTTGCGGGGCATGACGTCGATACACGTCAGGATCTTGATCTGCTCGATCAATCCTGAGTATCAATAGAAAAATGCGCCTGTAATTCGGCTGCAATTTCCAGAGCAATCGCGGCTGGTCCCCGGCCACCGATCCGTTTACCAACCGGGCCGCGGAGCCGGTCACGCAATGAATCTGCTGCGGCTCCCAACTCGCGCATGAGTCTTTCTCTGCGATGTGGTGGCCCGAGCAATCCTATGAACTCGATCGAAGACTCCGCCAGCGCACTCAAGTAAGACCGGTCCGCGTCTAGGTTATGGCTCATTACTATGGCGGCATCAAATCGCGACAAATCAAATCCCGATGCAATATCTTGGTACGGCATGCAGTTAACCATTACATCGCTAGTTTTTTTCAAGCGACTCACCGAGGCCGGCCTATGATCTGAAACATTCACCTCCCACCCAAGCGTGACCGCAAACGTGACAAGAGGCTCCGCGTCTAGGCCCGCCCCCAGTATTAGGAGACGAATGGGGGCTTTGATGCGAGAGACACCGATTTCTGAATTCGTATCGGCAAGCGGCATATCAGCTTCGGGGGCCGATTCGAGCGCCTTAAGCAGTGCGCGAAAAGGCTGGTAATCATTCTCTCCGCTCAAGGACTGTATGAGTATAGTTATCGCCCCTTCGCAGCCAACACCGAGTCCAAACACCTCATCATCGCCACGAAGATCGTAGGTCATGACCTCGGCAATACCGCTGTCTATGATGCCCTTCGAGCGCTCCGCCAGATCACCCTCAAGACAGCCTCCGGACAGCATGCCCTGAAAATCACCAACGGCATTAACCAGCATCTGACTGCCCATTTTGCTGTAGGTCGAACCTTCCGTACTGAGCACAGTAATCATTGCCAATGGGTGTCCATCGGATACGTGGCGCCAAAAAAATTGGGACAATGGGTAAGGCAGATGTTCGATTATTCTAATCCTGATGCTGGCAGCCAGACGCTACCGCTATTTACTACCACATTTAATCTCCAAGGATGCAAAGTCGTAGATGTAGGCGGAAGCAACAGATGCTGATGTGCCTATATTGCCGTTTGTGTGGCCTGGATTGGAGCGCATCCATGCGCCGACATGCACTGAGCCATCCACGCGATAAGTGGGACGCACGGTCCATCGATAGACCTTACAAGCTTCAAGCTCCACTTCAAGCTTATACTCTGGATTCGCGACTCTTTTCGCAGCGTAAACAAGCTGGTGCAGATCGTAAACCTCCACGTCGAAGGTCACATCAGCGGTGCTGATATTAGCGGCCCATTTCGCGTTCGGGTTATCTGCGTCAAGAGACAGCTCCCATGCAAGCGTCGGCATAGTCGTCCAACTCACGCCATTCCAGTCGTTCTTCTTTACGCGCTCGACCGAAGTCGATTCCTTCGGCTGCAGCGTATGTTTGACGTCGACACGCTCATACAATTGCTCCGCAATTTCCCGCCCAAGGTAATGCCGCGCGTAGTTCACGAAATCATGCCAAGTTGCATTGTCGTTCTTGGTCCAGTTCGTCAGAGTATCTTTGTCTTGATAGTGCAGATGGCTGCTGTAAAGATCTTGGCCGTCCGAAAATCTTCTTAACGTAGCCGCTGCCGACAATGTAATTGTCACATCGTCGCCATCAACTTCGATGGGGACCTCAGAAAAGCTCACATACAAAATCGCATCGCTGTCTTCGGGAATTGGAGTTCTCAGGGCAAGAACCTTGGGCATCAGACCGGGCACCTCACGCAGCCGCCAAAACACATCTGTAGCGAGCGCGTCATTCGACAATGTCGAATGCGACACAGCATCATCTAGATCGGCAGTCAGCGCGTCACGCAAGTCCTGGACTCGACGTTTCGCAGCGCCAGTCAGGCCGCCGAATATCGCGCCAGGAACAGTTAGAATCGGAAACAGAATTGGGATCTGAATACCTCCGATCTCCGTATCGATAGTGCCAAGACCGCGCCCTTTATCGATGCCGTCTAATAAGCCATCGGTCTGCTTATTATAACTGCCGGTAACCGCTCTGTTAGCAGGAACGGTACTCGGCAATACCACTATCTTCTTGATCGTCGCACGATATTCATCGGCTAGGTACTCATCCGACTTTTGTGCCAGAGATTGCAGCTGCTGCGTAGCGACTGCCGCAAATATCAGCGTAGGTACACTGATCGCAGCCATAACAACGCTTACAATCCAGCTACGCAATGTTAACTTCATTTCATATCATCTCTCTTGTACCCGGCGAAGTCCGGATGCTCTCGCGGCCATACTAAAAGAAGCGACTCATCCACCTTCTGATTGCAAGCGTTGCTCCAACCAATCCAACGCTGTCTCTGCATAAATCATGCAGGCAACATTATTCACAAATGGATTTCCCTCATCGCGCTTCTCAAGCTTTGCCTGCATTCCGAAAAAGAACGGATGCGGAGACAATAAAATATCGCAATCGAGATCTGCTATCGCACCGGCGCTCTCAATAATCTGATGCGCGGCCGGGCCATCACTGAAATAATAACCCTCCGCAGAGACCGCTGACAGACTGTCGGCGTATACGGTGTCGTAACACCCTCTGAGTGCACAAGATTCCCACACCCAAGTTATGCCGCCAGGTGTATGTCCTGGCGTATAAACAGCCATTACGTCCACTGTCCCGACCGAAACAACTTCGCGGTCGCCTATCGCCACCACATTCTTTATGGCAGGAATTCCCGACGCATCGATGTAACGTAAATATTGTGGGTCATCGTCCTGCAGCTCACCGCTCATCAGAACTTGCTGTCCCGCATCACTGGTATATACAGCCGCGCCAGACATGCGTTGCAATGCATTGATGCCACCAGCATGATCATGGTGTCCATGGGATAGAAGGATGGCTTTGATCTCATGAGGATCAAAGCCCAGCTTGCGAATATTGGCGTCGATTAATGGAACTGATTGCGGCAGCGCTCCGTCAATGAGGATCAACCCGTCATCAGTTTCGATCAGAATTGACGAAAGGCCAGCGGTGCCGACGTACCAGGTATTACCATAGATTCGAAACGGTTCCTGAGGTGTGTTCCAGCTTACACAATTCGAACAGTCGAATGCTTCATCCGGCTCCAATTGCTTCGGTCCGCAAGCAACGATAAATAAGGACATGAGGACAATAGCCAACAATCTATTCATACAAGGGTTCGGTAAGACAGGCGAACAGCGGCAATCATCAGGAAAACCCCAAACAATATGCTGAGCCTCTTCTCGGAAAACAAATGCGCGATCTGCACCCCAAGCGATGCGGTCAGCACCGTCGCAGGTGAGATTAATGCGACGCCTATCAGGCTGACATAGCCAAGGCTCATCGCTGGCACACGCACATCGTTCCATCCAGCAATAATGAATCCGACGGTTCCCGGCAGGCTGATCACCAAGCCCAATAATGCAGCCGTACCAATGGCACGATGAATCGGCTGATTAAACAAAGTCAGTGTCATAACTGAAAACGTCCCACCACCGATGCCCATCATACTCGACAGACACCCTATAGCGGTTGGGATCGCATTTATCAACGGACCACGAGGCACGTCATCAGTAAGGTTTCGACTTTCTGGAAAAAAAATCATTTTCACCGCAATGATTGATGCAAGCATCGCGAAAATAATCGCTAGCACACGACTGTGAACCTGCGCGGCAATCCACGTCCCGGCCAAAGCACCGAGCAAAATAAATGGCGCCCAACGCTTTACAATTTCAAAGTCGACGGCCTGACGTTGATGATGGCCGCGCGCGGATGAGATTGAGGTTGGAATAATAGTCGCCAAAGAAGTGGCGATCGCGACATGCATACGAATCGCCGGATCGACGCCAACGAATCCCAGGGCCATCTCAAGAACCGGAACGATGACGATCCCGCCACCAATACCGAACAGTCCTGCCAAAATACCCGCGACGCAACCAGTGGCCAACATTGCCGCACCGAGAATAAGGAAGCTATCCATCGTTACTGTCGGTATCAGCTTTTAAGCTGATCCGCATGAAATCTTAAGTGCTCCTCGATGAACGTGGAGATGAAGTAGTAACCGTGATCGTAGCCATCATGAATGCGTAGCTCCAGTGCTAGCCCACTTTCTTCGCAGGCGGCTTTCAGCAGCTCCGGTCTCAATTGCTCAACGAGAAAGGGGTCAGCAGCCCCTTGATCTACAAGTATTTTTCGGTAAGCACCCGGATCCGAAACGTTTCGGGCAACTTCACAAGAGTCGTAAACAGCCCATGTCGCTGTATCGTCGCCGAGGTAATAACCCATCGCTTTTTTACCCCAGGGACTGTGCAAGGTTGTACAAATGGGTGCGAATGCTGATAACGAATTGAATATATCGGGATTTCTCAAACCGATTGTCAGTGCGCCATGGCCACCCATCGAGTGACCAGTCAGGCCATGGCGATCTCGGTCGCCTGGGAAGTTATCAAAGATAACCTGCTGCAACTCCTGGGTCACATAGTCGTACATCTGATAATGCTGCGAGAAGGGCTGCTCCATCGAATTCACGTAAAACCCGGCGCCAAGGCCAAAATCATAACTGCCATCGGGGTCATCGGGAACATCATCGCCGCGTGGGCTTGTATCCGGCGATATGAGCATCAAACCGAGTTCAGCAGCAATGCGTTGAGCACCACTCTTAACCATGAAGTTTTCTTCGGTACAGGTTAGTCCCGATAGAAACGTCAGGACCGGAACCTTACCCGAAGCTGCCTGAGGTGGAACGAACACAGAGAACTGCATGTCGCAGTTGTTGACCGTCGAGGCGTGCCGATAAAAGCCGATTTTGCCGCCGAAGCAGCCTACTTCACTAAGTGTTTCAATAATCATGGTGGCCGATTATGGCCGACTATTACTCATTTGGAAATTACCAATTTCGAAACTAGCGCTTCTGAAATACTAACGTGCCGTTGGTACCGCCGAAACCGAAGCTATTCGTCATTACCGTCTTGAGGCCTGCGTTCTCGATCAAAGTTGTAACGAGTGGCTTGCCCACAACAATCGGATCGAGTTCATTGACGTTGATCGATGGAGCAATGAAATCATCCTGCATCATCAACAGACAATGAATCGCTTCCTGGGCCCCGGTTGCGCCCAGAGAATGACCACACATTGATTTAGACGATCCGAACCTTGGCATATCTTCGCCAAACAATTTGGACATTCCCTCGACTTCTTTCACATCGCCAACAGGTGTGCTGGTGCCGTGCGTATTGATGTAATCGATCGGACCCTCAACCGTTGAACGTGCCATATCCATGCAACGAATAGCACCCTCACCCGACGGAGCGACCATGTCGCTCCCATCCGACGTCGCACCGTATCCGACTAGCTCACCGTAAATCTTCGCCCCACGCGCTTTCGCATGCCCAAGCTCCTCGACAACTACCATTCCAGCACCAGCTCCGATGACAAAACCATCGCGCGTTGAATCATAAGGACGCGAGGCCGTTGCCGGATCGTCGTTGTATTTCGAAGACAAAGCACCCATCGCATCGAACAAGCATGCGAGAGTCCAATGCTCTTCCTCACCACCACCGGCGAACACAATATCCTGTTTGCCCAGTTGAATTTGTTCGGCTGCAACGCCAATACAATGTGCGCTGGTGGCGCAGGCTGATGTCAGAGAATAGTTAACACCCTTGATCTTAAATGGCGTCGCAAGACAGGCGGAAATCGAACTGCCCATCGTGCGCGTAACCATATACGGTCCAACTTTTCGCACTCCGCGAGCGCGCAGAATATCGGCACTCTTGACGATGTTCTCACTGGACGCGCCGCCGGATGCAGCAATAATGCCCGAGCGGATGTTTGATACGTCACTTTCCTCAAGGCCTGAATCGTCGATAGCTTGTTGCATTGCGATGTACGCATATGCTGCCGCATTACCCATAAATCGCAGAACCTTGCGATCGATAAGTTCCTTCGTATCAATATTGACGCTGCCGGACACCTGGCTGCGTAATCCCATTTCCTTGAACTCCTCGTTAGCAACAATGCCAGAGCGTCCAAGACGCAGGGATTCAGTAATATCTTCTTTTGAATTACCTAAGCAGGAAACGGCACCAAGGCCTGTTATCACGACACGACGCATTTATTGATCCTAGAAGTTTTCGATTGAAGTAAACAGCCCGACTTTTAAGTCTTCAGCTGTGTATATTTCGCGACCGTCGACGGACACGGTTCCATCGGCTATGGCGAGCACTAGTTTACGCGAAATTAGTCGTTTGATATCAATTTGAAACGTGACCAATTTTGATGTCGGTAATATTTGACCCGTGAACTTCACCTTACCAGCACCCAGTGCCCGGCCTTTGCCCTGATGTCCGCCCCAAACCAGATAAAAGCCAACCAATTGCCACAGAGCATCAAGACCCAAACAACCAGGCATAACCGGATCGCCTTCAAAATGACAATCAAAGAACCAGAGATTCGGGTTGATATCGAATTCAGCCTTGAGCTCACCCTTGCCGTATTTACCAGTATCGTTCGTTATCAGTGTGACTCGATCAGTCATGAGCATTGGTGGCTTAGGAAGTCGGCCGTTTTCCTTGCCAAACAGCTCACCGCGTCCCGCTCGAAGCAGGTCTTCGTAGTCATAGGAACTTTGGGGCGCTGGAAAAGCCTCAGCCGCTGAATCTGTCATATGCCCTCCGGCGTTAACGTGGATATCTGCCCAGATAGAGCATACATAATAACTGATTTTACGCCGTTAGCCTTCAGGGTGGTTTTGAAATTGCGCCAATTGACCTTCGGCAGAATGGCATCCTCGTCACTCAAGGATACCACGCACCATGAATGCCGATCAGGACGAAGACAGCTCAAGTGCGCAATAGGCCGCCCCGAGGAGCCCAGGGTCATCGTGGGTAATCAGCAGCGTAGGGATACGTTCCATGTAAGCGCGCTGACGGCCTTTGCTCTCAAACGCGTTTCGAAACCCACTGTTTTGCAGTAATGTCGGGTATCGTTTTACAATTCCACCGGCCAAATAAACGCCGTCCGTCGCGCCCATGCATAGAGCCACATCACCGGCTATCTGGCCAAGAATTTCGAAGAATATATGCGTAGATTCAACAGCCCGCGGATCACCGCCCTCGAGACCCTCTGCAAAAATTTCTTTCGCAGATAATTGGGTTCGCTGCTCGCCGTAGATCAGCGTCAAAGCCCAATAGATGTTTTCTATTCCTGACCCGGATACCAGTCGCTCCATGGATACACGATCAAAATTATTTCGCAAAGCGTGAAGAAGCTCTACCTGAATCTGAGACTTAGGCGCGAAGCTAATGTGCCCACCTTCCCCAACGATGGGAATCACTACATTTGCACGCCGAATGAGGCCGGCTATGCCGAGCCCAGTTCCAGGACCGATTATCGCAACGTTAAATTTATCAACGGGTAGCGATGTCCGTTCCGGCAATCCAACCGATTGGGAATCCGCTTCTTGCAGTTGCAGTATCGAATATGCGACGGCTTCAAAATCGTTCAACAGCTGTACAGTGTCGATACTGAAATCCCTTCCCATACTTGCCGCGTCCAGTGTCCAGTGATTATTTGTAATTTGCACCGTCTCGGCAATTATCGGACCAGCAGCGGCTAGGCAAATTACGTCGGGTGAGTCCGCGGACACGTCGTCCAGGTAGTGTCGAATCGCATCATCCGCCGATGCGAAATCCGCACATTTTAATGTCACCGCATCGTGAAAGCCTGGTTGCTCAGGACTTACCAGCGCAAAGCGCGCATTAGTGCCACCGATGTCACCGATCAATAAAGTTTTATCTGTCATGCTTTTATGCTCTCATACCAGCAGGCTGGCCGCATCCGAAGTCTTTTCAGTAAAACAAGCTGGCACCGGACTCGGCACTTCCAGCGCGCTCACGAAACGCACCAAATAATTCACGGCCCATTCCCTGTTGAGGAGCCTCGACCAATACGGGCTCCCTGCTAGCGATATCATCAGTTGCTTCTGCACTCAGCAGGCCATTGGCAGCGTCAAGAGTAATGACATCACCATCTCGAATCTTCGCGATGAGCCCGTCGCACAATGCTTCTGGCGAAACCTGTATCGCCGCGAGTACTTTGCCCGATGCGCCGGACATACGCCCGTCCGTGACCAGCGCAACCTTGAAGCCGCGGTTTTGCAAAACGCCAAGATACGGAGTCAGCTTATGCAATTCGGGCATGCCATTTGCGCGCGGTCCCTGACACGATAATATCACCACGAAGTCTTGCTCCAACTCACCGTTATTGAACGCGTCAACAAACGCTTGCTGAGAATGAAAAACCTTGGCCGGCGCTTTAATTGAGTGATATTTCGGATCAACGGCGGACACTTTCACCATCGCCCGACCGAGATTTCCTGAGACTAATTGCAATCCACCCTCCTTGCTAAACGGATTGGACGACGGCCGCAAAATATCCTCATCCAATGAAACAGGTTGAGTGTCTTTCCAGACCAGGTCGCTACCGTCGAGGTGCGGCTCTTTGCAAAAACGGTGCAGCCCAGAACCGAGAATAGTATTCACTTCCTCATGTAACAAGCCGTTGTCCAACATGTCGGACATGATGAAACCGAGTCCACCCGCGGCATGAAAATGATTGACGTCCGCCGTCCCGTTTGGATAGACACGTGACACCTGCGGAATCACGGTGGACATCTCTGAGAAATCCTGCCAGTCAATCTGAATTCCAGCCGCTTTTGCTATCGCGACGAGATGAATCGTGTGATTCGTGGAACCGCCAGTCGCCAGCAACCCGGCGATACCATTAACGATCGCCTTCTCGTCGACTATGTCTGCAAGCGGCAAATAGTCATCCGTTAAGTTGGTCTTCGCGAGCACCGTCGGCACCGCCTCCGCAGTTAACTGATCGCGGAGCGCCGTACCGGGATTGATGAACGAGCCGCCGGGCAACTGCAGCCCAATGAACTCCATCAACATCTGATTGGTATTCGCCGTTCCGTAAAACGTGCAGGTCCCGGGCGCATGATACGCCGCCGATTCAGCTGCTAGCAATTCGTCTCGACCGATGTTGCCAACCGCGAATTCTTCTCGAACTCTGGATTTTTCCTTGTTGCCAAGTCCTGAAACCATTGGACCCGCTGGTACGAACACAACGGGCAGATGACCAAACGACAAGGACCCAATGAGGAGACCCGGAACAATCTTGTCGCAAATACCAAGGCAAAGTACGGCGTCAAACATGTTGTGGGACAAAGCGACAGCGGTCGACAGCGCGATCACATCTCGACTGAATAAGGAAAGGTCCATGCCATCCTGCCCTTGCGTCACACCGTCGCACATCGCCGGAACACCGCCCGCGAACTGAGCGACGGCGCCATGTTTGGCCGCCGCTTCTCTTATCTGTGTCGGATAGGTTTCGAAAGGCTGATGAGCACTCAGCATATCGTTGTAGGCAGAAACGATCGCGATGTTGGCGACTATTCCGGCTGACAACGCTGATTTATCGTCGCTTCCGCTAGCCGCGAATCCATGAGCCAAGTTACTGCATGGCAGCGTCCCGCGGGCCGGGCCCTCGTTCGCTGCATCTACAATACGTGCAAGATAATCAGCGCGGCTGTCTTTGCTACGTTCGACGATGCGCTTCGTTACTGTTTCGATTGTGGAATTCATTCAGGGTGCCCAATAAAGCGTAACTGGTGATTTTTGCTGCGCGAGAAGCGCCGCAATCGGATAGGTCGTATCGCCCGACTTGGCCTGTTCATAGATTTTCAATTTCTCTTCGCCGAAGAAAAGCAAAAGAATTTCGTTACTACGGAGCATTGCAGCGAGCGTCATACTAATTCTGGGATGAGGACTAGCATCAGTGCAGACTGGAATGTAAAAGCGTTCATTACCGAGGTCCAAGTCTATCTGTAAACTTTCTGAGTCTGGAAATAAAGAAGCGAAATGCCCGTCTGCGCCCATACCTGCCATTACACAAGCAAAGCCGTTTCCCGGTAGCTGTTCTTGTAGGGCCTCACAGCATTCTTCGACCGACAGGTTGTCCCGAAATATTGATAAGACCCTGCCTGAGCTCGCATCATTGAGAAGCAGCATCTGACGGACTAAGCGCTCATTACTGTCATTATGAAAATTCGGTACCCAGCGTTCGTCAGTCAGGGCCACTTGTATGTCTTTCCATCGTAGAGGGTATGCAGATAAATAGTCGAAGCACTTCGCCGGTGACGTTCCCCCACTCACCGCAAAGCTAGCCTTTTCGTTCTTGATTAGTTGATCACTAACAAGCCCGGCAATACGAGCCGCGACCGCCGCGGAAGCCCCGTCGCGCGATGCGAATTTCTGTTCCGTCACCACCCTAGTTTTCCTGATGCCAGCTGCGGCCGTCGCGGTCGAGCAATAGCGACGAGGCGGTGGGACCCCAAGACCCGGATACATAAGACTCGACCTTTTGCTTCGAATCTTGCCAGCCTTCGATAATACCGTCGATCCACTCCCAGGCAGCTTCAACCTCGTCGCGACGCATGAATAATGCCGGATTACCACGTAACACCTCCATCAGTAATCGCTCATAAGCATCGGGGTATCGAATGCCAAAAGTCTCGGCGAAACTTAAATCCAGTGACACTGGCCGCAAATTGAATCCGCCCGGTCCGGGCTCTTTTGCCATCACCGAAAGTTGCACACCTTCGTCCGGCTGCAATCGAATCCTGAGGAGATTTGGCGTTACATTGTATTCCTGTTCCGGAAAAATCGAATGCGGGACGTCCTGAAACTGCACAATAATCTCAGAGTGTTTGGCCTTCAAGCGCTTGCCGGTGCGAAGGTAAAAAGGAACACCCGACCAGCGCCAATTTTCGATCTCGAGTTTTAAGGCAACAAAAGTTTCAGTCGTACTATCTTTATTCGATAGTTCATCTACGAAACCAGGTACTGTTTTTCCATTGACTGCGCCATCTGAGTACTGTCCACGAACAGTATTTGCCCTGGCGTCTTCCGCTGCAATTGGTTTCAACGAGCGCAGGACTTTGATTTTTTCGTCGCGAACAGCGTTCTGATCAAGACTTGATGGAGGTTCCATCGCGAACAAACAGACAAGCTGCAACAGATGGTTTTGCACCATGTCGCGCAAAGCACCGACACCGTCATAGAACTCGACACGTCCACCAACGCCAAGATCCTCTGCAACCGTAAACTGCACATGATCAATTGCACTGCGTCGCCACAGCGGCTCAAACAGAGAATTGCCAAAACGAAGGGCTAACAGGTTTTGTACGGTTTCCTTGCCTAGATAGTGATCGATACGATAGATCTTATTTTCCTCAAAACACTCACCCACCGCGTTGTTAATTTCGCGAGCGGATTCAAGATCTTGCCCCAGTGGTTTTTCGAGAACGATACGACTCGTATCCGTGATAAGGCCGTTTGATTTGAGGCCATTAGCTATCGCGCCAAACAAACTTGGTGCTGTCGCGAGATAGGCTACCCTCACTCGGTCCTCATGACCGGAAAGAACATTGACTAGATCACCCCAACTGTCATGCAGAAGCGCGTCAGCTTGCAAATAATGCAATCGTTGCTGGAATGATTGCCAATGTGCGTCGTCGAAATCTCCTTCAGCGAGATTGCTGCGCAAAGATTCTTCGACCATGCCCAGATAGTCGCTCTGCTCTAATCCGCCGCGACTGGCCGCGATGATGCGACTGTCGGCAGTAAGCTGGCCATCGCGATCGCGATGGTAAAGTGCCGGCAATAACTTACGCATTGCCAGATCGCCAGTGCCACCGAAAATAATC
>CAJXYT010000014.1 GCA_913063505.1 uncultured Gammaproteobacteria bacterium
ATCTACGACTTCTCAATCACACAATACGGCCTTATTTTCGCTTGTGCAGGCCTGTCAATTCTCGCCGGTGCTGCTGCGAACCGCTGGCTGATCATCCACTTCGAGATCATGTCGCTAATCAAGCTCGGAGTAACGCTAATTTTTACTGCAAGCGCGCAGTTGGTGGTTGTAGCATGGCTCGATGCCGCACCGTTCTGGTGGGTATGGTGTTGTGTCTGCATCTACATGTTCACGATCGCGATTTTAATGCCGAACGTCACTGTACTGGCGCTTGACCCTTTGCCTAAGATCGCTGGCGTCGCATCTTCTATCATCGGCACCACACAAAACGTAGCCGGCGCTTTCGGCGCGATTCTAGGTGCATTGATCTACGATGGCTCTGTGCGCAATGCGGTCATCATTATGGCGACGACTGGCACGCTCACTGCTGGCGTATTCTTACTGCGGCCGCTTATCTGTCCGAAACCATTAGTACACCACCGGGACGAACTCGCACGCGACTGATTCGAAGTCACCTATTACGGACAATCTGTGCTCACGTCTTCCCGATTCTTTCTCGATTGCATCGGCGTCATTTTCGGATAGCCGTACCAGATAAGACCAACGACAAACTCTTCATCCGCATTTATGCCAACGATTTCAAAGAACCGTGGATCGCGAATAATGTCTCCACTAGTCCATTTGGAGCCGATCCCCGCTTTCCACAAATACAGGGTAAGGTTCTGCACTGCAGCGCAACACGCGGCATAGTCTTCAAGTTGCAACGCCTCGTTTGAAGATCGTTTGCACGTTACAACCATCCAATTCGGTTTTTCCGACCAGCTGCGACGTTTAAACTCAGCCGCCTTATCACCTTTCTTGGCTGTAACAATGTCACCGCAAAGATCGAGGCATTGCTGCTTCGTTTCTTCGCCTAGCCGATAGAAATGCCACGGCTCGGTGACGTGGTGATTGGGCGCCCAAATCGCTACCTCGATTGCCTCATTGACCAGCTTGGCCGGCACCTGTTTCTGCAAAAAAAGCTCGATCGTGCGGCGGCCGCGCAAGGCCTCCGCAAACTCTCTAAGTTCTGCTGTTTCGTAACTCAGCGCTTTTTTCATCAGAGTCGCTTGCCCGTCACAGCTGATTCCGCTTTGGTTTTTATGCCCTGCACGATCGCTGCAATTTCAGGGCGATTAGCACGTAATTCCTCCGGCGTCAGCGCATCAAGTTCATGTGGGAACACTAGCCATTCGGCAGTCTCTCGTAGGTAATATTCCGGCGTGATATCCGTCTCGTTGCGCAGAGGTTTAAACCATGGCACTGCGACGCGGATGTCCGCGGGCGTATTACTACGCGCTCGTCGCGTCAATTCAGCGATGACCGCGACGATCGTATTGCCGGTATCGAATACGTCGTCGACGATAAGAACACGGTCGTCATGACAGATTTTCTTGATAATATAATTCAGCCCATGAACAGCGACTTTGCCACGCTCCTCGATCCCGATGTAAGACGAGGTTCGAATCGCGATATGGTCTGACTCGACGCCGCAATACGACAGAGTCTCTTGCAGCGCCACACCCACAGGCGTCCCGCCGCGCCAAATGGCGATGATCATGGTCGGCTCAAAACCGCTTTCAAGGACCTTGATGCCAAGATCGATTGAGTCGTGCAGCAGGTCTTGTGCGGAAAGTACGATTTTATCCATTATTATTCTCTTCTGTGCGGACAGCAGGCGAGCGGTATAATGCCGGACCTCAATTCTAGCGCAGCATGGCCTAGGAATAACAATAATGAATGAGCAATTTATTGCCGCCGACGACTTGCTCCGAGACTCGTTTCAGCTGGCAGCCAACATTTACGAAGGCAGATTCGAGCCTGATTTCCTTGTTGGCCTGTGGCGCGGCGGCAGTGCTGTCGGCATCGCGGTACAAGAAGGCCTAGATTACTTCGGCACAAAAACCGACCACATCGCAATTCGAACGTCGTATACCGGCGCAGCCGGGTATTCGCAGATGGTCAGTAAGGCGGAGGCGGTTCGGGTCCATGGACTGCAATATCTGCTTGAAAACCTCAATGCGCATCACTCGCTACTGATCGTAGATGACGTGTATAGCACTGGCTCAAGCGTCAATGCCGTTATCAAACAGCTCGCGAAAAAGTGTCGGCGTAATCTGCCCAAGGACATCCGCGTCGCCACTGTCTGGTATCGGCCAACCGAGAAAACCTTGCGTACACCCGAATATTTTGTGCATGAGACCGACGACTGGCTTGTTCTGCCGTATGAGCTCTCCGGCTTCTCGATCGACGAGCTGCGCGCAAATCGGCCCGAAATGTCAGATTTAATCGATCGCCTCGCGCCGCACGTCAAACAGGATCGAGACACCCGGAGATAATAATCGAACCGAGACCATTCCTGAGAGCGCTATTTGACGCAGCAGTAGCCGCCGCCGTGCCCGAAAATTGTCTACCAAGCTGGCTCCCCAACAAGCCCGAAGGGCGAGTCATTGTTATCGGCGCCGGTAAAGCGGCGGCCAGCATGGCAAAAGAACTTGAAAAGCAATGGGGTGGACCGCTCGAGGGCCGGGTTATCGTTCCCTATGGCCACGGCGCAGACTGCCGCTGGATTCAGATAATCGAAGCGTCACATCCGGTACCGAGTCAGATCGGTCTTTCGGCCGCCGCAGAGTTGCTTCATAGCGTGTCTGATTTGTGCGCGAACGATACTGTTGTCTGCCTCATTTCGGGCGGCGGGTCCGCACTTATGTGCCTCCCCACCGAGGGCATATCACTGGCCGAAAAACAGGCCATAACCGCAGGCTTGCTTCGCTCCGGTGCGGCGATTCACGAGATCAATTGCGTGCGCAAGAAGTTGTCTGCCATTAAAGGCGGCAAACTAGCCGCGGCGTGTACGCCGGCCTCTGTTATCACCCTCATTATTTCGGACGTGCCCGGGAACGATATATCGATGGTTGCATCAGGCCCCACCATTACGGACGCGAGCACGGCTGGAGAAGCGCTGGAGATTCTAAATCGCTATGGGATTGAAATCACACGCGCCGTTCGAGCTGTGATCGAAGTCAGTAGACCGGTATTCGTCGCCGACGGCGACGTTCGAATTCTTGCCACTAGTGATGATGCGTTACTAGCAACGTCGGCTTTAGCTGCTAATCACAACGTCACGCCGTATTCTCTCGGCGATCTCTCTGGCGATGCACGATCGCTTGGAAGAGAACACGCAAGACTCGCGCTACAAATAATTGCAGGCGACGGACCGATCGTGGCGCCTTGTGTCATATTGTCTGGGGGAGAAACAACGGTGGAGGTGCGAGGAAGCGGTCGCGGTGGTCGAAACGGCGAATATGCCCTATCGTTGGCCCTCGCGCTCAATGGGCACCCTGCTGTTCATGCTATCGCCTGCGATACGGACGGCATCGACGGTAGCGGTGACAATTCCGGATGCTACGTATCACCGAATATTCTTGAAAGGGCAAAAATCGCGGGACTGGATGCCAAGGGCATGCTTGATCGAAATGACAGCTATAAGTTTTTTGAAGCGACCCACGACTTGATTATTACGGGCCCGACGCGAACCAACGTCAACGATTTTAGAGCCATATTGATCGACAGCAACGAGGATTAAAAATGCGGGACTTTCCACATCACTATGTAGTTTCCGCCAATGCCAAGGCCGTCAGTAATGTTGTTTTATCCGCCAATGGCGTCTCCGACCTTGAGTCTGCTCCGCCGGCCGAGTTTGGCGGTCCTGGCGATCAATGGTCACCCGAATCGCTGCTTATCGCAGCCGTTGCCGACTGTTTTGTTCTGTCCTTTCGTGCCATTGCGAGAGCATCACATCTCGAATGGGACTCTCTGAACTGCGAGGTTGAAGGCATCCTTGATCGGGTCGATCGCGTAACTCAATTTGTTGCATTCAACGTTAAAGCATCAGTGGACATTCCATCTGGCACCGATGAAGGCAAAGCACTGCACTTACTGGAAAAGGCCGAGCACGCGTGTCTGATTACGAACTCCCTAAAAGCAGACTCACACCTCGAGGCCAGCGTCCACGTAAGCAAGGTCGAATAAACCGACAAAATCAAGCGAGAGATTTGCGGCTGGGAGCATTATAATGCTCCGCCCGCGCGCTATCATCTTGCGCAGAACCTATTGGTAAATAAGGAAAAGCATGAGTACTGCGAAGATAATCTACACGATTACTGATGAAGCTCCAGCGCTGGCAACCCATTCGTTCCTACCAATCGTCAAAGCATTTACAGGTGCTGCCGGCATCGTTGTAGAAACTCGTGACATCTCGCTTGCAGGAAGAACCCTCGCCAATTTTCCTGAAAACTTGAGTGCGGACCAACAGCATAGTGATTCTCTGGCGGAACTAGGCGAGCTTGCCAAGACTCCAGACGCCAACATCATTAAGCTTCCTAATATCAGCGCGTCGCTACCGCAGTTATTGGAAGTGATAGCTGAATTGCAGTCGCATGGCTATGACATTCCAAACTATCCGGAGGAACCGAAAAGTGATGCTGAAAAGGAAGCTCATTCTCGCTATGCGAAAGTACTCGGTAGCGCAGTCAACCCGGTACTTCGTGAGGGTAACTCGGATCGTCGCGTCGCTACGGCCGTCAAGAAATTTGCGAAACAACACCCTCATTCAATGGGCGCGTGGAGCACGGAATCGAAGTCCCATGTAGCACACATGGACGATGGCGATTTCTATTCAAGTGAAAAATCAGCCGTCGTCGGTAGCGATGGGAGTCTGCAGATCACGTTACATACAGCTGATGGTAGTGAGACAGTGCTCCGAACTGATGTCCCCGTTATGGCGAATGAAGTCGTTGATGCTGCGCGCATGGATACAGCCGCACTCCGCGAATTTTTTGAACGTGAGATAGATGCCGCGAAGAACGACGGTATCTTGCTGTCTTTGCATCTAAAAGCAACCATGATGAAAGTTTCGGATCCGATCATTTTTGGACACGCGGTCAAGGTGTACTACAGGGACGCCTTTGAAAAACACGCTGCGATCCTAGGCGAACTCGGTGTTGATGCGAATAATGGCGTTGGCGATGTGTATGCGAAAATCGTTGATCTTCCGAACGAACAACGCGCCGCTATCGAAGCAGACTTTGCGGCGGTATACGAAACCCGCCCGGAACTTGCGATGGTTAATTCCGACAAAGGAATTACAAATCTGCACGTGCCAAGCGATGTCATCATCGACGCTTCAATGCCCGCCGCTATTCGCTCATCAGGTCAAATGTGGGGGCCGGACGGTAATCTTGCTGACACTAACGCGATGATCCCTGATCGTTGTTATGCAGGTATTTATGGCGAGGTGATCGATTTTTGCCGCCAGAACGGTGCATTTGATGTCGCGACTATGGGCAACGTCTGTAACGTCGGCCTCATGGCACAGAAAGCTGAGGAATACGGCTCTCACGACAAGACATTTGAAATTGAATCGGCCGGAACAGTTCGTGTGAGCGATGAGGCTGGCAACGTGCTACTCGAACATACGGTCAACGTGGGCGACATCTGGCGTATGTGCCAGACCAAAGATCTACCGGTTCGAGACTGGGTGAAGCTGGCTGTCAATCGCACACGGCAAACCGGAACACCAGCGATCTTCTGGCTCGACGAGAATCGAGCACACGACAGCCGCCTGATCGAGAAAGTGAGTCTGTACCTTAAGGACCACGACACCGATGGACTCGATATTCGAATCCTTTCGCCGGTCGAGGCGATGCGAGTGACACTCGCAAGAGTAATCGACGGACAGGACACGATCTCTGTAACCGGCAATGTGCTTCGTGACTACCTGACCGACCTATTTCCTATACTCGAGCTTGGCACGAGCGCGAAAATGCTGTCGATCGTTCCACTGCTTGCGGGCGGCGGATTGTATGAAACAGGTGCCGGCGGATCCGCGCCGAAACACGTGCAGCAGTTCCTGGCCGAAGGGCACCTACGCTGGGATTCGCTCGGCGAATTTCTCGCGCTAGCGGTATCCATTGAGGACATTGCAGAAAAGACCAACAACGACGCCGCACGAGTGGTCGCTTCGGCGCTCAACGACGCGAATGATCGTTATCTTGAGAACAATAAGTCACCATCGCGAAAGGTCAATGAACACGACAACCGCGGCAGCCACTTTTATCTCGCCATGTATTGGGCTGAAGCACTGGCTGCGAATACGGTCGATTCGGCACTTGCGGAAATATTTTCTGCGCCGGCGAAAGCGCTAGCCAATAACGCGAACGTTATTGATAGAGAGCTTGTTGCAGCTCAGGGGTCCGCGGTCAATATTGGGGGTTATTACCAACCGAACGCATTAACAGCATCCGACGTGATGAGGCCCAGCGCGACATTGAACGCCATCATCGACGCTATCTAATTTTCGCTTCCGTCCCTGCGATATAGGTTGCAGCGACATGTTGGTCATCACTAATCATAATGATGGCGAACCAAGGTACAGCGCTTCTGTCGTAGCGGGCATCGCCTGATCCTGAAGATGCAAAACCTTGTACGCTAGCGCCTCAATGGTTGCACGTTATCGGGATAGTCTTCCTCGACGGGTGCGACGGCCCGTTCGCGGACCCGTAGAATTTCCGCAGCGGCGGCCACTGCTATTTCAGCGGGCTTCTTACCGCTTATGCCATCGACACCGATTGGGCAGATCAACTGATCGATCACCGGCTGTGACATCCCCTGCTGTCGATAACGCTCTTCAAATCGTCGGCGTTTCGATATCGAACCGATGAGCCCACAATAGCGAGCATCACGACGTCTCAAGATCCGATCACAGATATCAAAATCCATCGCGTGACTGTGTGTCATCACAAGATAGAAGCTGTCTGTAGGCATCGCGCCAACTTCGAGCGCAGGATCAGTTGCTTCAATTGTCCGGACGTTCGTCGGCTCTCCGCGAAACATCTTTCGTCGACTGTCGATCCATCGAATATTGCAGTCAAGACTCGACAGGGCATCGACTACGGCTGAGCCAACGTGGCCAGCGCCGAACACGGCGATGTTGAGATCAGAAGCAATAATCGGTTCGTAGAATTCCTGAACATCTCGGGTTGTGGCCGGGCTCTCCGACAATATTTGGCGTGCCCTAACGATCATCGCAGACTTAGCTTGCAAGGCATCATCACCAAATACTTTGTCTGTAGTGACTACGATTTTCGATGGATTCGTTTGCGATATTCGGGTGGTAATAATTGCCGGTTCACGCTGACCATGCAGAGCGCTGAGATCGCGCAACCAGCTCGGTATCCCGTCCCCTATCGGCTCGAAAAGAATCTCAACAACACCGCCACAGGATTGGCCCATTGACGAGCCCAGCGGAAAGCTCCGGAGCGTCATCTCTTGGTTGTCGAGCATACCAACCGCAACTCGCATGCTCTGGTATTCGAGCTGACCACCACCAATCGTGCCAATGGTCTGAGTCGTCGTTACAATCATTTTCGCACCGATTTTGCGTGGTGCGGAACCGCGGATACCAGCGACCGTCACCAGAACCGCGCGTTCGCTGGCGGCGGCGAGGTCTGCTAATTCGTCGATCCACTCATTCATCGCGCCCGATCAACATCGTGAGAAGTGGGCCGGCCAATGTTTTGCCATATTCGGACTCTTGGATTGCCAGTGTTGCCAGCATAGCTGCCAGAAACCACGCCAGTCCGATCCATGCCCCGTAGTACATGAGGATGAAACTCAATGGTATTAGCAGACTCGCGGATCTTCTCATTATGGAATTCCAGAACTTGCAAAATGATGACGATACAGTCATGAGGGTAATTTCGCCATAGCATTAGGCAGGCGCATACAGCCCTTCGATGTTAGTCTTAGCGCCGCCTTGAACTACCAAAAGACGCAGATGATTCATTCAGAGCAGTTACTTGGCATCAGCAATGCAATTGTTGATGTACTCGAACATGTCGACCAAGCATTTCTCGACGCCGTCGGCGCACCCCTCGGATCGATGACGCTCATCGACGAAGAGCAGGCAAAAAGTCTCTATTCAAAAATGGCTCCAGCGACAGAAATGTCGGGTGGCTCGGTAGCAAACAGCATTGCGGGATTTGCGAATCTTGGCGGCAGTTCTGCTTACCTTGGAAAGGTTCGCGACGATCAATTTGGTGACATATTCAATCACGACATGGGATCACTCGGGGTGGAAATCCGACTACCGCCGACAAGCACCGGACCATCGACGGCAAGAAGCCATGTTTTGATCAGCGAAGGTGGCCAGCGAACGATGCAGACTTACCTCGGCGCCTGCCTGGGGCTTTGTCTGGCCGACATAAGCGAGGCCACGATAAAGAACCCGAAAACATTGTTACTTGAAGGCTACGTCTGGGATATCGGAGAGGGCCCGGCTCTTGCGAAGAAGGCGGCTGAAATAGCTCGCCAAAATGGCACGACGGTTGCAATGTCATTGTCGGACTCATTCTGCGTAGAGAGACACCGCGAAGCGTTCGAGGATTTTGTTCGAAATGACGTAAACATTGTGGTTGCAGATGAAGACGAGATTAACGCGCTGTTCAGCACCAGTAACATCAAAGAGGCGATAGAAGTTCTTTCTACCTTGGATGTCTTGTTCGCTGTGACTCGATCAGAAAAAGGCTCTGTCATTGTGCACGGCAACATCACTATCGAACAGGCTGCGACGAAGGTCGAAGAAATCGTCGACACCACCGGCGCGGGCGATGCTTACGCTGCAGGCTTTCTGTACGGGTGGGCGAACGATCGAACGTTATCCGAATGTGCTAAATATGGCACCTATTGCGCCACCAAAGTCATTCAGCAATTGGGTGCGCGCATCGAGAAAGGGCTTCTCGACAACTTTAATTAGGCGGCCAGGTTCTCGACCTTACGCGCCGATCGGGTGCCAGGTCGTTTTAACTTCTTGTGTGTCCCGAATCAGGTATGGGTTTGCGGCATCGCCTGACCAATTAACACGATTGCGCGCGATGACTCGTTTGATGTTGTCAGCGGCTAGCACCTGCACAGTCTTTGCGACGGCTTTACCACCATCACAGTAGATTACGGCGTTGACATCCATATGAGATGCGAAGAACTCTGTCAGCTCTGATCGAAATCCAGTAAGTATATTGACGACACCACCCGGCACGTCCGATGCGTGCAGCACTTCTGCAAAACTGACAGCACACAAGGGCTTGGTTTCTGACGCCAGCACGATACAGGTGTTACCGCCGACGATCGCCGCTGCAATGTTTGAGACCAGCCCCAGTAAGCTGTTGTCATCGGGTGACATTATCGCGACGACGCCCGTTGGCTCCAGAACAGAGAAATTGAAATGCGATGAGCTGACCGGGTTCACTGCGCTAAATACCTGCTGATACTTGTCCGACCATCCAGCGTAGTAAATTAACCGGTCAATAGATTGATCGACCTCTTTTTCCGCTGCCCGCGAAGCTACGCCCTGCAATACCAATTCGGCCACGAATTGTTCGCGGCGACCTTCAAGCATTTCTGCAATGCGATATAGGATCTGGCCGTGGAGATACGCGCTTGCCTCACCCCAGCCCAATTGCGCACTTCGTGCGGCAACAACAGAATTCCGAAAATCCTTGCGACTGCCGCGGCATATATTGGCGATGATATTGCCTTTTTTATCTTCAAGTGTGAAGTAACGTCCCGACTCGCTCCGTGGGAATTTTCCACCAATGTAAATCTTGTATGTTTTGGCTACTGCGATTCGATCAGCTGACATCATTTCACTCCCAGCTTCACGTAGGCATCGAGACCGTGCAGTCCACCTTCACGCCCAACACCGCTTTCTTTGTATCCACCAAAAGGAGACGTCGGATCAAATTTATTGAACGTATTGGCCCAAACAACACCTGCACGAATCTTCTGCGTCATGTTGAAGATCTTTGATCCCTTGTCTGTCCAGATTCCACCCGACAATCCATAGGGTGTATTATTCGCTTTGGTGAGTGCTTCATCGTATTTACGAAATGTCTGAATAGCCAATACTGGACCAAATATCTCTTCTTGCACGACACGACTGGACTGCGATACGCCTGTAAAGATCGTTGGTCGACACCAATAACCCTTATTCGGCAGCGTGCAAGAACTTTGATGCATGTCGCCACCCTCAGCCTGACCGATTTTCAGATAGGACTGAATCTTGTCAAGCTGCATCGTCGAGTTGATCGCGCCGACATCGGTATTCTTGTCGAGCGGATCCCCAACAATAAGCGTCTCCATCCGATCCTTCAATTTAGCAATCACTTCATCAGCAACCGATTCCTGCACGAACAGTCTGGAGCCCGCACAGCAGACGTGGCCCTGATTGAAAAATATTCCGTTCACAATACCTTCCACGGCCTGATCGATGGCCGCGTCGGCGAATATGATATTCGCCGCTTTGCCACCTAATTCCAGCGTGTACCTTTTGTTAGTGCCGGCGAGCGATTTTTGAATCATCCGACCGATATTGGTCGACCCTGTAAACGCAACCTTATCAACGCCCGGGTGATCCACTATCGCAGCACCAGCCGCACCCGCTCCAGTCACAATGTTGACGACACCGGGCGGCAATCCAGCATCAGCTATAACTTCTGCAAGTTTCATCGCGGTAAGTGGCGTCGTCTCAGCGGGCTTCAGCACCACAGTATTGCCGCAGGCTAGTGCCGGAGCGATCTTCCAAGAAGCCATCAACAGCGGGAAATTCCAGGGAATGATCTGTCCTGCAACGCCCAGTGACTTTGCTGTCCTACCAGGGAATGCATATTCGAGCTTGTCTGCCCAGCCGGCATAGTAAAAGAAATGTGCTGCCGCAAGTGGTATATCGACATCGCGCGATTCACGAATTGGCTTACCACCGTCAAGCGATTCGATAACCGAAAACTCGCAAGCGCGCTCTTGCATGATGCGCGCAATACGGTAGATATATTTGCTACGCTCGGCGGGCTTCATGCGGCCCCATGGGCCTCGATACGCTGCGCGAGCAGCCTTAACTGCTTTATCGACATCGACTGCGCTCGCCTCTGCAACTCGACTGAGCTTATCCTCGGTTGCAGGATTAATAGTATCGAAATACTTACCTTTTTCTGGCTTCACAAAGTCGCCGTTGATAAACAAGCCATAGCGACTCTTTACGTCGATGTGATCCGTGCTTTCCGGAGCCGGGTCGTATCCCCAACCGCCGTCGAACGCGAGTTTATTTCCCGGTGTTGCCATTGCTAATCCTTCGAGAAGTAATCAAGCGACTGGTACAAGCCCGTCGACTGCTTCAGTAATTGCATTAGTACATCATTGGCCAACGAGCTCGCGCCGAAGCGAAACCACTCGGGCGTCATCCACGCGTTTCCCAATGTTTCATGCAGCATGACCAGATAGTGGATCGCCAGTTTTGAGGTGGAAATTCCGCCAGCCGGTTTCATGCCGACCATCCTTCCTGTGTCGCGATAGTGATCACGAATCGCCTGCAACATGGTCAGCGTTACCTGCATTGTGGCCGCGGGCTGAATCTTACCTGTGGACGTTTTGATAAAGTCCGCCCCTGCGCTCATGGCTAACATACTGGCTTTTCGTACACGATCCAGCGTCCCAAGCTCGCCGGTTTCCAAAATCACTTTAAGATGCGCATCGCCGCAGGCTTCTTTCACCGCTACGATTTCATCGAATACATAACGGTAGTCTCCGCCAAGAAAATTACCTCGCGATATCACCATATCGATTTCGGTGGCCCCAGCCTTTACCGCCATACGCGCATCGTCGAGCTTCACCTTCAACGCCGACATTCCGCTTGGAAATGCCGTGGCCACAGACGCTATCTTGATGTCGTGATCTGCAAGCGCCTCTTTGGCAACACCAACCATGGTCGGATACACGCAGATCGCTGCTACATGGGGTAGTCCGGGCATTGAGTCGTGTAAGTGAATAGCTTTCTGGCAAAGCTGTTGGACTTTTCCAGGCGTATCCTGACCTTCGAGCGTGGTTAGATCGATCATGCTGAGTATCAGTTTCAAGGCTTCAACTTTTGAGGACTTCTTAATGCTGCGGCTCTGAAATCTTGCCACCCGTTCATTAACACCCACCTCATCGACAACAGGGGCCCGGCTGAGGTCCGGCAAACGCCTGGATTTCTTAGCCGCAGTTACTGTCACGTCTAACTACCTGTCACAGCTGTTTCGAGCCCCACCAAAATCATTTCGTCAAATGTCGTCGCACGCTCGTCGCTGCTCAAAGCGTTACCCGTAACAATGTCGTCGCTAACCGTGCATATTGCCAGTGCCTCGACGTTATTCTCTGCTGCGATCGCGAAAATTCCGGCAGCCTCCATCTCAACACCATAGACATTGTATTTCGCTAATGTCTCGAACATCGCCGGGTCTGGTGTGTAAAAAAGATCAGCCGAGAAGATATTGCCAACGTGGTAACTCACATCCGCAGCCTTCGCTGCCGCAACGGCCTTTTCCACGAGATCAAAACTCGCCAACGCCGCGTAATCGTATCCACCGAATCGCATTCGGTTGCAGTTCGAATCAGTCGACGCTCCCATGGCGATGATGATGTCGCGGAGTTTAACGTCCGGATGCGAGGTGCCACAGCTACCAACCCGTATGACGCGCTTCACGCCATACTCTGTAATGAGCTCGGTGCAATAAATCGACGCGGAGGGAATTCCCATGCCATGGGCCATCACAGAAACTGCCTGCCCTTTATATTCACCTGTAAATCCCCACATGTTTCTCACGTCGGTCACCCGGCGAGCATTGTCGAGGTAGGTATCGGAAATATATTGTGCCCGCAGCGGATCGCCGGGCATCAGCACCGTTTCAGCGAAATCGCCGGGTGCTGCATTCATGTGTTTAGTAGCCATAGCCGTTCCTTTTACCACGATCCGCGTCGCCTTGCCGCTGATACCGGAGACATCTACCATCGCATATGGTCAATCACTTGGAAGTTGCATTGCGAAGTTAGATTCTTGTTCTGTTGAGTATAACTGCGTGCAGGGCTGCCAATCGCCGGATGGTATCGTACTGCAGCGCTCGAAATTTACGAAAAGCACTAGGGGAAATGGCTAGTATAGCCAACCAAACCCCATGCACGCATCATAGACTTCCGTTGACTAAAAGGCGTATGCTGTATCGCTAAATGAATGTCGTAACATATTGAAAAGAAAAGAATCTACGGAGATTTAAGATGGCAAAAGTCAAGTGCGGTTTAATACAAATGGCGCTCAAGGGCGACGGCTCAATGAAACCGGATGACATCCGGGATCGTATGATAGAGGCGCACATCCCCTACATCGAGGATGCCGCTAAACAAGGCGTCCAGGTCCTGTGTTTTCAGGAAGTGTTCACCCAACCCTATTTTTGCCCAAGCCAGGACCGTAAATGGTACGCGGCCGCTGAGAAAATTCCTGACGGCTACACGACTAAGCTGATGCAGGAATACGCGAAGAAGTACAACATGGTCATCGTTGTGCCGCTCTATGAAGAACATATGATCGGTGTTTACTACAACACAGCTGCAGTCATCGACGCCGACGGCAAATACCTTGGCAAGTATCGCAAGACCCACATCCCACAAGTTGATCCTGGTTTCTATGAAAAGTTTTTCTTCAAACCTGGCAACTCAGGCTGGCCGGTATTTGAGACCGCTTATCTGAAGCTCGGTGTTTACATTTGTTATGACCGACATTTCCCTGAGGGATGGCGTGCGCTGGCACTGAACGGTGCTGATTACATTGTGAACCCGTCGGCAACAGTTGCCGGCCTTAGCAAGTACTTATGGGAACTTGAACAACCTGCATCCGCTGCGGCGAACGGCGTCTATATTGGAGCGATCAATCGCATTGGCAAGGAAGAGCCCTGGGCCTCAACACACAACATGGGCGAGTTTTACGGCTCCAGCTATATCGTCAATCCTCGCGGCGCCATCGAAGCGCAGGCGAGCTATGGGGATGACGAACTTCTGGTGCACGAGATTGATCTTGATATGGTTCGCGAAGTCCGCGATACGTGGCAGTTCTTCCGTGACCGTAGACCGGAAACATACGGTCCGCTAGTCGGCCAATAGGGGAATTCGAATGTCGGATACCGCTGCTGTCAGTACCTTACGAACCGTTGGTGAACACGTCGAACTGGATGTGGGTGAGGATATTGCCTCGAGTCCGCGTTACAACGCCGATATCGCACCGACGAAAGCCTCGCAGCGTACCTGGACGCGCTGGAACGTAGCATCGCTTTGGGTCGGCATGGCCATTTGCGTACCGACTTACACGCTCGGCGGTGTACTCACGGCCTATTTTGGCTTGTCCGTATCAGAGGCACTGTGGACTATTCTTGTCGCAAACGTCGTAGTATTAATTCCACTCACATTGAACGCCTTTCCGGGTACTCGTTATGGCATACCCTGCCCCGTGGTCCTGCGAGCCTCGTTCGGCATCATTGGTTCCAATGTTCCGTCATTAATACGCGCCATCGTCGCTTGCGGCTGGTTCGGTGTGCAAACCCTTTTTGGCGGCATCGCAATTCACCTGATGTTGTCTGCGTTATTTGATAGTTGGGCGGCATTGGGTGGAACCGGCGAGGTCATTGGCTTTTTTATATTCTGGGTATTGAACATCGCAGTCGTCATTCGCGGCTCCGAGTCGATCAAGCGCCTCGAAGCTCTCGCGGCCCCGTTGCTTTTGATCGTGGCGATCGGTCTCGTTGTATGGGCCCTACCGAAGGTTTCGATGACGGAGATTCTCGCCGTTCCAGCGAACCGACCGGAGGGTTCTTCATTCGCTGGCTACTTCATGGCGGGACTCACAGCCATGGTGGGTTTCTGGGCAACGCTGTCACTGAATATTCCGGACTTCAGTCGCTATGCCGAATCGCAGCGAAGTCAGATAATCGGCCAGATAATCGGTCTGCCCCTGACCATGTTTTTGTTTTCTGGTTTGGGCGTCGTACTCACGGCAGCGTCGATGAGCCTCGTTGGAGAAACCGTTTCCGACCCCGTCAGTCTCATCGGCCATATCGACAATCCAGTCTGGGTCATTTTGTCGATGCTGATGATTATACTCGCAACTATTTCGACCAACACGGCGGCAAACATCGTTTCGCCGACCAATAGTTTTCAGAATATCGCACCACGATATATCAACGAGAATCGAGGCGTACTGATTACGGGATTCATCGGCATCTTGCTAATGAGCTGGGAGCTCCTAAAAAAACTAGGTTGGATAGAATCCGATATCAGTGTCGAGAGCATGTATTCCAACTGGTTGCTGGGCTATTCAAGCTTGCTTGGACCTATCGCCGGCATCATGATCGTCGACTATTTCCTCATTAAGAATCAAGAATACGACCTACTCGCTCTGTATCAGGATGACGCGGGATACCCTGCCTGGAATATCGCTGGCATGGTCGCGCTTTTGATTCCTGTTGGACTAACTGTTCTTTCTTTCAAGTTTGAAGCGTTAAGCTGGTTTTACACCTACGGCTGGTTTACCGGCTCGATACTCGGCGGAATAATTTACTTTCTCGTCGCACGCGGTGAGGTCAGGAGCACAAAATGAACGTTCTCATCAAAGGCGGTACGGTTGTTAACGCCGAACTATCTATTCGGGCGGACATACTTTGTACCGATGGTTTGATTACCCAAGTTGGCGCGGATATTGATGCGCCGAGTGGCGCAACCATCATTGATGCCGGTGGCCAGTTCGTCATGCCGGGCGGCATTGATCCGCATACGCACATGCAGCTACCGTTTATGGGAACCGTTGCGAGCGAAGATTTTGAGACCGGCACCTCAGCTGGCCTCGCCGGCGGTACCACGATGATCATCGATTTCGTGATTCCTGCACCACAACAAAATATCTTGGAAGCCTACAAGCAGTGGCGCGAATGGGCAGAGAAGTCCGTTTCCGATTACTCGTTTCATGTCGCCATAACCTGGTGGGACGATAGCGTATACGACGATATGGAAACGCTGGTCCGCGATCACGGCGTTAACAGCTTTAAGCATTTCATGGCGTACAAAGGCGCCATCATGGCAAGCGATGAAATACTCGTTAACAGTTTCGCAAGGTCGCTGGAACTCGGAGCCATACCCACTGTGCACGCCGAGAATGGCGAACTAGTTTTCCGACTGCAAAAAGAGTTGTTTGAAAAAGGCATCACCGGGCCAGAAGGTCACCCACTTTCCAGACCGCCCGAGTGTGAGGGCGAAGCTGCCAACCGCGCTATCCGTATCGCCGAGGTGCTGAAGGTGCCGCTCTATATTGTGCATAACTCTTGCCGCCAGTCTTTGGAAGCGATTACCCGCGCCCGCAATGAGGGGCAGCGCGTATTTGGCGAGGTGCTGGCCGGACATTTGATGATTGATGACTCGATCTACCGACACAAGGATTTTGACGTCGCGGCCGCGCACGTGATGAGCCCACCGTTCCGCTCAAGCGAACATCAGGACGCACTCTGGCGCGGTCTACAGTCCGGGAACCTGCAAACGACGGCCACAGATCATTGCTGTTTTTGTGCCGACCAAAAAGCGGCTGGCAAGGACGACTTTCGATTAATTCCGAACGGCACCGGAGGCGTTGAGAATCGCATGGAAGTGCTTTGGCATCACGGCGTAAACACCGGCAAACTAACGATGAATGAATTCGTCAAAGTAACCTCTACCAATGCTGCGCAGATATTCAATGTCTACCCGAGGAAGGGGAGCATATCGGTCGGAGCGGATGCAGATATTGTTGTCTGGGACCCGGAGGCCACAAAAACAATCTCGAGCAAGACAGACCATCAAAATGTGGACTACAACATTTTTGAGGGTATGGAGGTCAAGGGCTGCCCGTCATACACGATATCGCAGGGGAATGTCGTGTACGCGAACGGTGAATTGGACGTCCAGCGAGGTGCCGGGAAATACGTCAACAGACCACCTTTTGCGGCCTACTATGACGCGCTGCAGAAACAATCTCGGCTCGCTGAACCCGTCGCGGTGAAACGATAATCGTGGCCGCCAATAATCAAATTAAATCGGGTCGACTTAGTAAGGCTGAGGTCGAAGAGAACTTCTCTGATCTGCATCCGCCGCTAACTCGCTCGGAAGCGCTGATTGAGGCCGACCGATGTTATTTCTGCTATGACGCGCCTTGTGTGACGGCCTGTCCAACAGGCATTGACATCCCTGGCTTTATTCAGGGAATTCGCAGTGACAATTTGCGCGGTTCGGCTCACACGATATTGCGAGAGAACATCATGGGCGGCATGTGTGCGCGCGTTTGTCCGACGGAGATTCTTTGTGAGGAAGCGTGCGTTCGCAACTCTCACGAAGAGAAGCCGGTCGAGATCGGATTGCTGCAACGTCATGCAACGGACCCGATTTTCGAAAGTGGCGAGCAATTATTTGAACGCGCAGCTGCGTCTGGCAAGAAGATCGCTATCGTCGGTGGAGGGCCTGCAGGATTATCGTGCGCTCACCGACTGGCGGTACTGGGTCACGACATCGTCGTTTTCAATCGCGACGACAAACTGGGCGGCTTAAACGAATATGGAATTGCAGCCTACAAGGCGATAGACGATTTTGCGCAAACTGAAGTCGACTACATACTCTCGATTGGTGGTATCGAAGTTCGAAACAATTCGGCGCTCGGGTCTGAAGTTGAACTTGCCGAGTTGGTTGAAAACTACGATGCTGTATTCCTTGGCGTCGGCCTCGCGAATTCCAATGCTCTTGGCATAGACGGCGAAGACCTCGACGGTGTAGAAAACGCGATCGAATACATAGCCGACCTCAGGCAAGCCGACGACATGAGTACCTTGCCCGTTGGTCGTAATGTCATCGTCATCGGTGGTGGAATGACAGCTATCGATGTCGCGGTGCAAAGCAAGCGACTCGGCGCTGAACAGGTAAATATGGTCTATCGACGTGGTCCGGAGAAAATGAGTGCCAGTGTTTTTGAACAGGCATTAGCTCAGACCAGTGGCGTGAATATTCATCATTGGGCAAGCCCAGCACGAATAGTTGGAGACGGTCATGTCACGGGTATCGAGTTCAAGCTTGAAGATAATGATGAGGCTATGCATTTGAATGCTGACGTTGTGTTCAAAGCCATTGGTCAGAAACTCGATGGTAGCGGGCTGGATGCACTCGCAAGCGAGTCTGGTCGCTTCGTTGTAGACGCTGATCAGAAAACGTCGGTGCAAGGAATATGGGCGGGTGGCGACTGCGTAGTTGGTGGTGACGATCTGACTGTCAGCGCAGTGCAGCATGGGAAAATTGCAGCAATCAGCATTGATCAATATCTGAGGAATTCATAGCTATGGCAGATCTAAGATCAGAATTTCTGGGTATTTCCTCTCCAAACCCTTTCTGGCTGGCCTCGGCGCCGCCAACCGACAAGGCATACAACGTCAATCGTGCATTCGAGGCAGGCTGGGGTGGCGTGGTCTGGAAGACCCTGGGCGAAGACCCTTCTGTCGTCAATGTCAGTGGTCCGCGCTACAGCGCGCTCTATAGCAACGAACGGCGCGTCATCGGACTGAACAACATTGAGTTGATCACTGACAGGCCGCTACAAACGAATCTCGACGAGATTCGCCAGATCAAGAAAGACTGGCCAGATCGTGCCGTTGTGGCATCAGTCATGCTGCCGATGAATGAGGCGTCTTGGGCTAAATATCTGCCGATAATCGAAGACACGGGAATCGACGGCTTTGAACTCAACTTCGGTTGCCCGCATGGCATGTCCGAGCGCGGCATGGGCGCAGCCGTTGGTCAGGTCCCCGAATACATTCAGATGGCAACCGAATGGGCGAAGAAGGCTGCATCCGTACCGGTGATTGTAAAATTAACACCAAATGTCGCGACAGCTGTACCGCCGGCCAAGGCAGCACTGGATGGGGGTGCTGACGCCGTATCGTTGATCAACACCATTAATTCGATCATGCGCGTCAATTACGACACCCTGACGATGTATCCAACAACGGATGGCATGGGAACCCATGGCGGTTACTGCGGTGAGGCGGTTAAGCCTATCGCGCTGAACATGGTTGCGGAGATCGCGCGTAACGCCGAAACTAGGTTCATACCCATCTCGGGCATTGGCGGTATCAGCGACTGGCGCGATGCTGTCGATTTCCTAGCTCTGGGTGCAAGCAATGTGCAAGTCTGTACCGCGGCGATGGTCTACGGCTTCAAAATTATTGATGACCTTGTCGACGGCCTGAGCACTTTTCTCGACAGCAAACAACTTTCGCTTGATCAGCTGGTTGGTAAAGCGGTGCCAAGCGTTACCGATTGGCAGTACCTGAATCTCAATTATATCGAGAAAGCCGTAATCGATCAGGACTCGTGTATTAAGTGCGGACGCTGTCACGTCGTCTGTGAAGACACGTCGCATCAGGCGATCACACATACGGTCAATGGCGAACGTCACTTCGAGGTAATGGACGATGAATGTGTCGGCTGCAATCTGTGTGTTAGCGTGTGCCCGGTGGACAACTGCATTTCAATGGAACGCCTTACGACTGGCAATGATCCACGTACGGGCGCAGCCATAAGTAGCGAAGTCCTCAACTGGACCGAGCACTCAAACAACCCTATGCGAAAAACGGATTAATCAATGGCAATTGCAGACGAATACCTCATTAACGCAGCAAAGGATGCTCGTGATAACGCCTATAGTCACTATTCAGGTTATGCCGTTGGCGCCGCGATCATTGATGATCAGGGACACCTGCATGCTGGTGTCAATGTTGAGAACGGCGCTTACCCTTTAGGCAATTGCGCAGAGGCCGCGGCGATAGCAGCCATGGTTCTTGAGGGTGGCAAGAATATTGTGTGTATCGCTATAGCAGGCGGCAAAGGTGAGATCGCGCCCTGTGTGCCATGCGGCGGATGCCGTCAACGCATTCACGAATTTGCCAACGAGGATACCGTCATCATCATAATGAATGACAGTCACGATTGGCAGCGCTACTCGATAGCCGAGTTACTTCCTGCGGGATTTCGTCTGGATTAGCAGAACCCGCGGGTAAGGGTAATCTCGCAAGCCCCTCTGTTAGAGCTCGTAGAATCCATCCGCATCAACATCGTACGCCCAAGTTAACATTTTTGGGCTTGTTGGTTACGCGCCAAAATGATGATCGAACGTGAGGCCGTCACGTCAGAACGTCAGCAGCAATCCTGCCAGCGCCGCACTCATGAGATTGGAAAGTGAACCTGCCAGTACCGCCTTCATGCCAAAGCGACCGATTAACTCTCGTTTTTCCGGTACGAGGACACCAAGACCACCCAGCAAGACCGCGATCGAGGATAGATTAGCGAAACCACACAGAGAGAAAGTCGTGATCGCAATGGTCCGAGGACTCATTCCGGCCAAATACTCATTCAGATGTGAAAACGCAACGAACTCATTGAGGATTATTTTTTCACCAAATAAGGCTCCCGCGGCTTCCGCCTCAGCCCATGGCACGCTCAGGAGATACATCAACGGCTGGAACAGCTTGCCGAGCAACAGCTGCAGCGTAATGCCTTCGATTCCAAACAAACTGAAGAGTCCGCCCACCATTCCATTAAATAATGCGATCAATGCTACAAACGCAATCAACATCGCTCCGATATTGGCCGCGAGACGCAATCCGTCGGTCGTTCCAGAGGCGGCTGCAAGAATGACGTTCTTGTGTTGGCTTGGCTCCATGACGAGTTTCTCATGCCCACCAGCGGGTACAGCTTCATCGTCCGGCATAATAATCTTCGCCATCAGCAAGCCACCCGGCGCAGCCATAAATGAGGCGGCCAATAAGTATTTGAGTTCGGCGCCCATGAGGACATAGCCCGCGAGTACCGTTCCCGCAATCGATGCTACGCCGGACACCATAACCGTAAACATCTGTGCTTCCGTCAGGTTCTTCAAATAGGGTTTAACAACTAGTGGCGCTTCAGTTTGTCCGACAAAAATATTCGCCGCTGCGTTCATCGATTCGATCACGCCCGTGCCAACAATTTTGTGTATCCCACCACCGACAATCTTAACAACCCACTCCATGATTCTCAGGTGGTACATCACTGAAATCAAAGCTGAAAAGAAAATAATAACCGGCAGAACCTGGATGGCAAAACTGAAGCCTACATTGCTAACATCGGCCAGCGGCCCAAACAACATATTGATGCCGGCTTTCGAATAACCAATTATGGCCAATACTCCTTTGCTCATCCAGTCAATTACTGCGCGTCCTGCATCAACGTACAAAACCAGAGCGGCGACCACAGCTTGCAATCCCAATGCTGCGCCAACAGTACGTAGATTGATTTTTTTGCGATTACTCGAAAAGGCAACAGCGATGCCCAGAAGTACAACTATTCCAGCCAGACCGATCAGATTCTGCATGGTGTTTCCTCAGCTACTTCTAATTATTGGAGGCGACCTTTAGCATACCGCAAAGTGGCTGTTAAACCGTTAGAATCTCATTGATTACAGGTCGTTCGGCTGGCGCTGATTCCCTTAAGGTATAGGCATTGAGTAAATTTCTCGCAGCGAGGTCCGCGTCCGACGCGCTCGACGCGTGAATAACAGCAAGCGGCCTATCGGCACTAAGCTTCGCTCCGATTGACGCGATATTTGTAAAGCCTACTGATAAATTTAAAATGTCGTCTACTCTACTTCTCCCACCTCCAAGCTCAATGATCGCATTGCCGACAGCATGAGCGTCAACGCTGTCTACATATCCGTCAGCGTACAACGCTCGCACTACTGGCGCTTTCGACAAGTACTTATCGTAATTCTCAACAAAGTCCACAGGACCACCGAGTGCGGCCGTCATCTGCCCAAAGATTTCCGCGGCCTTACCACTGCTTATCGCCTGCTCGCAGCGCTCACGAGCGATATCACGATCATTTGTAATGCCTCCAACTATTAACATTTCCGCACAAAGAGATAAAACAACATCATCGAGACGCGATTCGCGGACATCGTTGCGCAAGTAGAGCACCGACTCACGAATTTCAACGGCGTTGCCCGCTGTGGACCCGAGTACCTCATTCATGTCGGTGATGATAGCGTGAGACTCCAGCCCGGCTTTTTCTGCCGTGCGGATGAGACTGTCAGCGAGTTCACGAGCCCTGTCAGTCGTTTTCATGAAAGCTCCCGAGCCCACTTTTACATCACTAACGAGACCCTGAAGACCCGCAGCAATTTTCTTGGACAAAATTGATGCCGTTATCAACGGTACTGACTCAACGGTCGCGGTGATATCCCTGATCGAATAGAAGCGTCGATCGGCAGGCGCCAACTCCCCTGTCTGTCCAATTATCGCGCAACCGATATTCTTGACCGTCTTTCGAAACACATCGAAAGATGGTGTAGCGTTGTAACCCTGTATCGATTCCGCTTTGTCGGTTGTGCCGCCGGTATGCCCAAGACCACGCCCGGAAATCATCGGCACGAAACAGCCACAAGCTGCGGCGATTGGAGCCAGCATGAAGCTAACCTTGTCACCGACACCGCCAGTTGAATGTTTATCGATGACCGGTCCGCCGAGATCCTCCTTTCCCCAGTCGAGCACGGTCCCAGATGCTGCCATCTTATTTGTCAGTCGCCCAGCTTCTTCGAATGTCATCGAGTTAAGAAATACGGCCATCGCAAGTGATGAGACCTGCTCTGCGGGAATGCTGCCGTCAGCCAGTCCATCAACGAAAAACTGAATTTGCTTGTCGGTCAGTTCATGACCGTCACGTTTGGTGCGGATTACATCAGTGAATAGCATTTTTTTCCTTAATCGAAGCCGCGAAACGGCAAGTCTGCACTGCAGCCAGTTTTCGGCTGGATAATAACTCTTCTGGTCTATTCTAGACGAGTTTATATACGCTTGGTGACGAAGAGGCAGCAGTGCCGCCCTTTTTCTGTGTCAAAATATACATATGAATAATACCTATAAAATAATGACCCTCGTCACCGTATTGCTGGCCCTCATTGCGTGTACCGAGAACACAGCACCCAAACCGTCAACGACTGCCGCGGCGCTGAGCGGGCAAATCGATCTAATCATCCTGGGCGACACCATTATCACCATGGATGCAATGGGTGCCATCCTCGAGAACGGCGCCGTAGCGGTTGATGACGGCGTCATATTAGCTGTCGGCCCTGCTGCCCAGATTACCGCCGAATACAGTGCCATGGAAACGCTCGACGGTGAAAATCGCATCGTCATGCCGGGCTTAATCAATGGACATTCACACGCAGCGATGACTCTATTTCGGGGTATTGCCGATGATCTGACGCTGATGGATTGGCTGAATAACTACATCTTTCCTTCCGAAGTCCAGTTCGTGGACTCTGAGTTAGTCCGCATCGGGACTGAACTTGCGTGCTGGGAAATGATTCGCGGTGGAACCACGACGTTCGTTGATATGTATTACTACCCAGAAACTGTCGCAGAGGTTGTCGACAGCTGTGGCATGCGTGCATTGGTATCGGCCACTGTTATTGATCAACGCAGTCCAGACGCCGAGAGCGCAGCGGATTCGATTCAAAAGGGTATCGAATTCATTGGACGCTGGAAGAACAAGAACAGTCGCATCACACCGATCTTCGGGCCACATTCGAACTACACACTCAATGCTGAACAACTTCAGGCTGTTCGTGCGGCTGCAACTGAATACGGAGTCGGAATCAGTATTCATATGTCGGAGTCGCCCTTCGAACTACAATATTCGAAGGACACATTCGGCAAGACCAGCGTAGAATTTTACGAATCAATCGGCTTTCTCGATGGCCCGACGATCGCAGCACACATGATTTGGCCAACTGCAGTAGAGATTCCAATCCTTGTGGAAAGGAAAATCGGCGTCATCCATAACCCAACGTCCAACATGAAGATCGCCTCTGGTATTTCGCCGATCGTAGAAATGCTGCAAGCTGGCGTTCACATTGGTCTCGGTACCGACGGTGCGGCTAGCAATAATGATCTGGATATGTGGGAAGAAATGCGACTCGCGGCGCTCCTTCAAAAGGTAGATCGCATGAATCCAACGGTCATGCCTGCGTCAACTGTATTGGGGATGGCCACCAGTGGCGGCGCGATCGCCATCGGGCTTGGCGATGCTGTCGGATCAATAGAGGTCGGAAAAAGAGCGGACATTATTCAGGTTGCCTTCGATGATGTGCACCACGTACCAACCTACGACGTCATCTCTCATCTCGTCTATGTTACAGACGAGCAGGATGTTGCTTCAGTGGTGGTTGACGGGAAAGTTCTCATGCGAAACGGTGAGATGCTCACCATCGACACTGAGCGAGTCACTGCAGAAGCTAAAGCGCTGGCATTGAAGATTCAAGCAGCGCTAAACGAGCGAAACCAATAGGCATGCGTTCCGAACAGGAGAGTGCTATAGGAAAGAGTATAGTAGCAGGCTTCGCAGGAGCTTTAATCGCTGTAGGCTTGAAGTGAACTTAAGCCAAAGGTCGGCCAATTCTTAAACGAAGCTCGTTCCGTAGTCCATCGGCGAAAGGTCAAAATGCACTGCCAGACTTTGCCCGATATCCGCGAATGATTCTCTTTTCCCCAACGATCCGGCGGTAATACCAGCGCCGAGTGCTAGCACAGGAATATGCTCGCGCGTATGATCACTGCCCGGCCAAGTGGGGTCGCAACCATGGTCAGCGCACAGGATCAGCAAATCGCCCTCACCCATCAAATCAATAATTTCTGGAAGCCGAGTGTCGAGATACTCAAGTGCTGTCGCATAGCCATCAACATCCCGACGATGTCCGAACAACATGTCAAAATCCACGAAGTTCGTAAAAACGATTGACCGGTCGCCAGCCGCACCCATCGCCTCGAGAGTAGCCTCAAATAGCGCTTCATTTCCGTTAGCTTTTATCTTCTTCGTGATACCCATATGGGCGTAGATATCTGATATTTTGCCGACACTGATGACATCGCCGCCACTTTCGACCAACTTATCGAGCACTGTCGGCGCATGCGGTGGTGTCGTTAAATCACGTCGATTGCCGGTACGCGCGTAGGTTTCGGGTCCGTCACCAACGAATGGTCGAGCAATAACCCGCCCGATATTGTATTTATCGACCAGCTCACGAGCGATGTCGCAGAGATCGTAAAGCCGATCCAGTCCGAATGCTTCCTCGTGGCAGGCTATCTGGAGCACGCTGTCCGCTGAGGTGTATACGATTGGCTTACCACTGGCGATATGCTCGTCCCCTAGCTCGGCAATGATGGTGGTTCCTGACGCGTGGCAATTTCCGAGGATTCCAGGCAGGTTACCTCGCTCAGCCAACTCCTTGAGCAGCTCCTCTGGAAAGGTCTCGTCCTGATCAGTGAAATAGCCCCATTCGAACAACACAGGTACGCCCGCGATTTCCCAATGTCCACTCGGCGTATCTTTACCGCTACTGAGTTCTGCTGCGTGACCGTAGGCACCGATGACCTCAATGTCGGGATCGTATCCGGGCGCAAACGCTCCAGTACTTTCCTGACCGGCATGAAACAGCCCAAGTCGCGCCAAATTAGGTAGTTTTAAAGGACCAGCGGCTGAAACCGCTCGTTCAGCCGCAATATGTCCAAAAGTATCGGCGCCAACATCGCCGAACTTATCGGCATCCGCTGTCGCACCGACGCCGAAGGAGTCCAGTACTAGGATAATCGCTCTTGTGGGGACAGCATTCTTATTCATACTTAGATTCTGTCCAGTTTCTCACTGAAATGGAAGCTCTTGATGCCCATAAAATTTGTGTACGCATCGCTATTAATCGCTGCTTTCGAAGATTCAATCGTCATCACATTGACTGAATAAACAGCTCTTCGCGTATTCCTTAGTATTATTGGTACTCCAGCTTCCTTTATCCTTTTCATCCATCATCTAGCGCCATCAACACTTCCGATGGTCGGCGAGCAGGCGGCGAGCAGGCGGCGAGCAGTAATGTGATAGCAAAAATCGATAGTACTGCTTTGACTGATTTCATATCAGGTCTTTTCTAGAATCAAAACTTCGCTGTGAGACCAGACAAAAAAGGCCCGCAAGCGGGCCTTTTCAATCATACATTATTGGTCATTAATGATGTTCGGGCGACACTACTTCCATCGTACTTTCGCCATAGTTCTCAATTCTGGAGCCTTCTATGTAATTGCTTTCCAGAGACATCAGTCCGATGAGTACCAGAATTGCAACCGGTGGTCCCAATATCGCGATTTTTAGCGCCCAACGTTCCCAGCCCATGTGCATAAAGATCCAGATGATTCCGCCAGCTTTGATGAACATAAATAATAGAATCAGAAATGTTCGTAACGCTCCGTCAGCCATAAAGTCTGTTGCGTACGAAAACGTGCTGAGCACGAAAAGCCCAATCCACATGATGTAGTAGATTTTTAATGGATGTTGTGTCCCATCGTCTGACATAGCGATTAGTCCTGTTTCTTACCAGAGGTAGAAGAATGCAAAAATGAATACCCATACGAGATCAACAAAGTGCCAATAAAGGCCTGTGATCTCGACAATCTTATAACCGTCCGGACGGTTTTCATAGAAGCCGTTCTTGACTCGAAAAGCGACCACGAGAAGATAGATAACACCGGCGGACACGTGCATTCCGTGAAAGCCTGTAATCATGAAGAAGCTCGAGCCGAACTGCGCGGCGCCGAACGGATTCCCCCATGGTCGCACACCCTCTTCGATCAGCTTAGACCACTCAAACATCTGCATACCGACAAACGAGGCACCGAGTAGCGCAGTAGCTAGCATGAGCCAAAATGTTGCCTTCCGATTCTTGCGATAACCCATGTTCACGGCAAGCGCCATCGTGCCGGACGACGTAATCAGGATAAAGGTCATTATTGCGATTAAGAGCAATGGCACTGGGTATCCGAACGCCTCCAATGCAAAGACCTCAGACGGGTTCGGCCATGGGTCTGTTGTCGCCATTCGAACGGACATATAGCCCACGAGGAAACAGCTGAAGATGAAAGTGTCCGAGAGCAGGAAAACCCACATCATGGCTTTGCCCCACGGCACGCCAAAGACCTGCTTGTCCCGAGACCAATCTTCTATAAGGCCTTCCTTGCCTAGAGCTTCTTTTGCTCCGCTATCCATTACTGCTTCTGACATACAGATCCCTTAGATCAAAAAAATCAGGTCGACAACAACAACCCAAAAAGTACTAACCAGACGATTAGCAGGAAGTGCCAGTAGATCGTACACAGCTCAATACTGCGACGAATTCCCTCAGCGCTTCCAGTGCCAAGCACGACCCTTAATGTCTGTCTCTTATACACATCTGACGCTGCCGACGAATAGAGAGGTGTAG
>CAJXYT010000015.1 GCA_913063505.1 uncultured Gammaproteobacteria bacterium
AATGATACGGCGACCACCGAGATCTACACCTCTCTATTCGTCGGCAGCGTCAGATGTGTATAAGAGACAGGTTCTTCGGCACTGGTAGTTTCATCATCCAAAGCCTTCGACTCTTCCGTGAGTGCGGACTTACGGGTAATTTCCTGCTCTATTTTGTAGCGCGCGGACTCAAGTGCAGCTTTCACCTCGGAGTACTCGTTCAGTAGAGACGAAGCATCCTGCTGCAATGTTTCACGCTGCTCCTCAAGCTGGGTCAGATGCATCCGACCGTCGTGCAATAACTTGCGGGCACTGTCGTGTCGAACCTGCATCTCACGGATGTCTGACTTTAATCGACGAATCTCATGTTCGCGAGCCAAGACGCCTGCCTTGCCTTCTTTCTCGCGTGAAACTCGTAACCAATTCTTACCAAGCCAGACGCCATCTATAGTGATCACCGAAGCACCACCAGCGAGCGAGTCACGAATTCCGAGTGCCTGCCCCAGTGTCTCTGCGATCAATACACTCGACAATATATGGATGATCTCAGCTGGCGCACTCGTTGCCTTCTCAGCAAGAGTATTCGATGGCGCCGGCAATTCTTCATCTTTGGATTGCTCACGCAGTACCGTCACATTGCCAGTTTTGAGTCTTGCGATCATCTCCGTGACTGGTGTGATATCAGTAACGCAAACCGCTTGCAGATAATCACCCAGGACGGTCTCGATCGCCTTTTCCCAGCCACTATCAACATTCAATTTATGTGCAACTCGATGATTCTCGGCGAGACCTACGCCCGCCAACCAACTCTTGATGCCCTCGTCACCCTCGCCCAGTGCCGCTTTTTGAAGCGCTTCCAGTGATGCAAACTTACCCCTAGCGTCTTGCATGGTGGAGTGACGTTCGTCCACGAGTGATGTCAGCTTCCGATCCTGCTCACGCAACTTACGAATATTCTCAGCGGTATCGGCCAGATGGCGATCAAACTCGTCGCGCGCCTGGCGCTTTCTGAGCTCTTGCTCAGAAATAGTATCGTACTTAGCCTTAAGGTCTTCTGGGCTTGCATCCTCTTCGGACTCCGCGATTTTACGGCGGCGCTCAGAAAAACTCTTTAATCGAGATTCGATCTGTTCCGAGCGAGTAGTTTCAACGCTCTGCGCCTGCTGAGCGTCGCTGTATTGCTTAGAGTGTATATCCCACTGCTCTTGCCAATCAGATAAGGCGACTTCAGCTCGCTGAAGTGAATTCATTGACGCTTGCTCGCGCTGCCGGGCTTGCTCTAAACCAGGAACGAGTTCGCACAACGTCAACTCCAGCTGTTCGATTTCTGTTTGGTCCTGATCAATATGATCCGCTATCTCTTTCGCGCCGGTCGTCGCTTGCCCCAGATCGCTCTGCTGCCGCTCACGCAGTTCGCGAGCGTGTTCGATCGATTGCTCAAGTCGCGCGATTTCCGAACCAACCTTATAGTAGCGACCTTGAACGACGTTGAATTCATCCGTTCTTTCTGTTTGGCGCACTCGAGTATCTTCGAGCGCAGCCTCGAGACTTCGCTGTTTGGCTATAGCAGCCTCGAGACTCGTCTTTTGTTCCGCTAATCGCGCACCTGCATCGCCGCCTTTATCTTCGAGATGCTTTGTGCGCAGCGCCAGTAGCTCGGCAGCCGTGCGTCGCTCTTCAGTTTTATATCGGCCATACCGTTCTGCCGTCTTGGCCTGTCGGTCAAGATGTTTGATTTGTTTTTCAACTTCATCGAGCACGTCGAGCAATCGATCCAGATTCTCTTTCGTGCGCTTGATGCGACTTGACGTTTCTTTACGGCGCTCCTTGTATTTCGATATGCCCGCCGCTTCCTCGAGAAACACGCGCATTTCTTCAGGCTTGGCCTCAATCAATCGGGAAATCATCCCTTGCTCGATGATTGAGTAGCTTCGTGGACCGAGGCCTGTGCCGAGGAATATACCTGTAATGTCCTTGCGACGGCATCGCGTGCTGTTCAGATAGTAGTTAGATACCCCGTCACGACTGACTTCGCGCCGTATCGAAATTTCTGCATACTTCGCATATTGGCCCTCCAGTGTTGTTTCACTGTTGTCGAACAGTAACTCAACCGAGGCCGCACCGATTGGCTTACGCGTGCTTGATCCATTAAAAATAACGTCAGTGATAGAGTCGCCGCGCAGTCGGGTCGCTGAGCTTTCACCCATGACCCATCGCACAGCATCAATCACATTCGACTTGCCGCAACCGTTGGGCCCGACCACGCCAACGAGGCTGCTTGGAAATGAAATCGTTGTGGGATCGACGAAGGATTTGAAGCCAGCGAGCTTTATCTTGCTTAATCGCATCAGTGGTTAAGGCCGGTATACCGTCAAATTTGGTTAGTGTAATGGAATTCGCCCAATAAAACGATTGTCGCACGAAAAAGACAATTGGCCGCCCAGCTCAATATTGCCGCGGTCTGACGGCGATTTTCATTGACTCCAAAAGGCCTAAAAAAATAGGGCTTCCATGCAGCCTCAGGCAATGTATAATCCCGGCCTTTTCTGTCCCTGGCAGGAGCTCAAAAATGCCCGCAAAAAAAGTTCTAAACAAGAAGCGGAATAAAGTGTCGATCTCACGTAAGAAAGCTACCTCCAAGAAACCTACGATCAAGAAAAATATCGTGGAGAAAAAGGCGCCCGTGAAGAAAGCAGCGACCAAAAAGGCAGTCAAGAAGGCCGCCGGCAAAAAGTCAGCCCAAAAAAAGAAGGCTCCGATTAAGAAAGCAGTGCTCAAGAAGGCCGCTGGCAAAAAGCCAGCCCAAAAAAAGAAGGCTCCGATTAAGAAGGCAGTGGTCAAGAAGGCCATTGTTAAGAAGAGGACTGTGACGAACAAAACCCCTGCGCGAAAGGGGGCGCCCGTTCGTACCGCCAAACGAAAAGGCGATCGACTGTCCGGCCCCATCCATGGAATAGCGCCGTACAAGCCCGCTCGTGGCGAAGAATACATGAGCGATGAACAGCTTGATCACTTCCGCGAAATTCTGAGTGCGTGGAAAAGCGAACTTATTGTTGAAATCGATCGCACTGTTCACCACATGCAGGATGAGGCTGCAAACTTCCCCGATCCAAACGATCGAGCGACTCAGGAATCAGAATTCGGCTTGGAGCTGCGTACGCGAGATCGTGAACGCAAGCTTCTGCGAAAAATTGAGTCTGCATTAAGGCGTATCGACGATGGTTCGTATGGCTTTTGCGATAAAACCGGTGAGGAAATTGGCTTGAAACGTCTTGAAGCTCGTCCGGTTGCTACACTGAGCCTTGAAGCGCAGGAACGCCGTGAACAGGCCGGACGACAATTTCGTGACCATGATGATCAATATCGGTAATTCAGAAACCTGATGCAGACGAGCGAATCGCCTCCCTACGTTGGGCGGTTCGCGCCGTCGCCGACCGGGCCCCTGCACTTCGGTTCACTTGTCGCCGCTGCGGCCAGTTTCCTTCAGGCGCGGTCCAAGAATGGACGGTGGCTTCTGCGAATAGAGGACATCGATCCGCCGCGCGAGCAGCCCGGGGCGAATGAGTCAATTCTCAGAGCGCTGGACCATTATGGATTCCAATGGGATGGTAGTGTCATCTATCAAAGCGCAAGTCATGAAGCCCACAAAGATGCGCTTCAATCACTGATTGATCAATCTCTGGCATACCCATGCAAGTGCTCAAGACGTGACCTCGCCAATGCAGCAAGAGGGCCTTTAGGAATCGTCTATCCGGGCACCTGCAGAGACTCAAAGGACTTGATTGACGCTGCAGTCCGGCTGCGAACAAACAATACTGAGATCGGCTTTCAAGATGCGTTACAGGGACGCTTCGCACAACAGCTCGAAAGCGAATCTGGCGATTTCGTCGTTCGGCGCCGCGACGGCCTGACGGCCTATCATCTTGCAGTCGTGGTCGATGACGAAATTCAAGGTATCACTGAAGTTGTTCGAGGTATCGATCTGTTGGATTCGACGCCACGACAAATCTGGCTACAGCGACTACTGCAATACCAGACTCCCGACTACGTTCATATCCCAGTTATTACACACGAGGATGGCAGTAAGCTCAGCAAGCTGACTGGAGCGAATGGTATTTCACTCAACTCCGCCACCAAAACGCTGTGCGCAGCGCTGGCCGTATTGGGTCAGAATCCACCCAGAGAGTTGGCGTATGCATCGATATCGGATGTCTGGTCATGGGCTAGTGAAAGTTGGCAGATTGAGCAACTGATAGGACAAAAAACAATCGTCAAAACGGCTTGACAACAACCTTCTAGTGCCATAGCTTGAATAGTGCAATAGGGATACGCTCCCCCGCCCCCTGTTGCAAAAGCCTGAAGGGTAACAACTTTACGGCAGACCCTCCGCGCAAGCGGAGGGTCATTTTTTTGCCCAAAACATGGCATTCAGAAATGTGGCAAAATCGCGACAATGACTCCCCCATCACGTGACAATCAAATTATTCAAAGCCGATTCCGAGCTCCATGGTGGCTGCGCAACCCACACTTTCAAACAATGTATCCGAGCCTTCCTTGGGCATGGCCGTCACGCCCAGAACTACGGAGAGAAACTCTCGAGCTGCCAGATGGCGATGTTACAGCTGTCGATTGGTTAGTTGAGGCTGACTCGCTGCCTAATTCCGCTCCGCTATTGGTCATTCTTCACGGTCTTGAAGGTTCTGCTGAGTCGTCCTACGCACGCATGTTAATGGAGGCCGCCCTCAACAGGGGGTGGCGCTCCTGTGTGTTGTATTTCCGCGACTGTGGTAACTACAGAAACCGACTTCCACGCCGTTACCACGCCGGTGAAACCAATGATCTTAGACACTTCCTGAGCCAGCTACAGATGCAAAGGCCCTCGGGGAGCGCGGGCCCACTGCTCGCGGTGGGGTACTCATTAGGCGGAAATGTGCTTCTAAAGTACCTCGGCGAGTCTCAATCTGAGACTCCATTGGCCGCCGCTACGGCCATCTGTGTGCCCTTGGACCTTCACGTCTGTGCGCGAGCGCTAAACACCGGCTTGTCAAAGATTTACCAACGGCATCTACTAAAACATATGAAAAAATCTGTCACCCGGAAATTTGACCGGCATACAGCAGTATTTGATTGGGATCGTGCGATGAATGCAAAGACTTTTGCCGAGTTCGATGACTTCATAACAGCACCGCTGCATGGGTTTGATGGAGTAAATGACTACTATGACCGGTGCAGCGCGACGCACTTCCTCAGTAATATCGAACGCCCAACACTAATCATTAATTCGCTGGATGATCCATTCATGACCCCGGACGTTCTACCCACGGCAGACAAGCTATCGGGCGACGTGACCCTTGAGGTCGCCAAGGGCGGTGGCCATGTCGGATTTATTGATGGTGGCACGCCTTTTAGCCCAACGTTTTACCTTCCAGGGCGCATTATCGAATTCCTGGAAACCTCTACCGTCAAGTCCAGGCTATAAAAAAAGGCCGAATCGCATGAGCGATTCGGCCTTTTTACCTCCTGGAAATGGGCCCAGGAAAATTTCTTACTCGGCGCCATCAACCTCTTTCATGGAGAGACGCACGCGGCCCTGGCGATCAACTTCAAGAACCTTGACCTTAACTTCGTCGCCTTCAGCCAGCTTGTCGCTAACTTTCTCAACGCGCTCGTTAGAGATCTGTGAGATGTGTACGAGACCGTCCTTACCTGGCAGAATCGTAACAAATGCACCGAAGTCCATAAGACGAGCGACCTTACCATCGTAAATACGACCCACTTCAATGTCAGCGGTAATTAACTCGATACGACGATGCGCTTCCTTGCCAGATGATCCATCAACAGATGCGATACGAATCGTGCCGTCATTATCGATATCGACTGACGCACCCGTCTCTTCAGTGATTGCACGGATAACCGCACCGCCCTTACCAATTACGTCGCGAATCTTCTCAGGATCGATCTTGATGGTCATGATTGTTGGAGCCCATTCGGACATCTCTGTACGGGTCTCGCTGATAACCTTATTCATCTCACCAAGAATATGCAGACGACCATCTTTAGCTTGATCTAACGCTGCGCTCATGATTTCTTTGGTAATTCCCTGGATCTTGATGTCCATCTGCAAGGCCGTAATGCCGTCTTCGGTACCAGCAACCTTGAAATCCATGTCACCGAGATGATCTTCGTCTCCAAGGATGTCGGTCAGAACAGCAAACTCATCGCCTTCTTTAACGAGACCCATCGCAACACCAGCAACCGGTGCTTTCAAAGGAACGCCAGCGTCCATCAATGCCAGGCTGGTTCCGCAAACGGAAGCCATAGAGCTTGAACCGTTGGACTCAGTAATTTCTGATACGACGCGAATAACGTAACCAAACTCATCCATATTCGGCATGACCGCTTCGATACCACGCCGTGCCAATTTACCGTGGCCGATTTCACGACGCTTCGGTGAACCAACAAAGCCTGTCTCGCCTACACAGAAAGGAGGGAAGTTGTAATGCAGCATGAACGGCTCTTTGCGCTCGCCTTCGATGGCATCGATCATCTGCGCGTCACGGCCGGTGCCGAGTGTTGCAACGACAATTGCCTGCGTCTCACCCCGTGTAAATATGGCAGAACCGTGTGCACGTGGCAAAGTGCCGATTTCGACATCGATCGGACGGACCGTACTCTTGTCACGGCCGTCAATGCGTGGCTCGCCTTTGATAATGCGTTGGCGAACGATGCTCTTCTCAAGCTTGTACAGCTCGCCTTTGACCTCGTCAGCAGACCATTTTGCGTCATCACCGCCAGCCAGGACCTCAACAGCGGCAGACTTGGCTACGCTGACAGCTTCCTGACGTTCTTGTTTGTCAGTGATTTGGTAGGCACTGGAGAGTCCATCAGTAGCAGAACCAACTACGGCTGCTACCAGATCTTCGTCAACTTCCGGTCCGGTCCAATTCCACGCCGGCTTGCCAACATCCGCAGCGAGCTCAGCAATTGTGTCGATAGCAACCTGCATCTGCTCGTGACCGAATATAACAGCACCCAGCATGACCTCTTCCGAGAGGCCGGAGGCTTCTGATTCAACCATAAGCACGGCGTCTTTGGTGCCCGCTACGACGAGCTCGAGGTCCCCTTCAGCAACAGCAGCGCGACCAGGATTGAGAACGTATGCACCATCCTTGTAGCCAACCTTCGCAGCACCAATCGGTCCAGCAAACGGCAGACCGGAAATGGCCAATGCCGCAGAGGCACCAATCAAAGCTGGAATATCTGGATCAACGTCTGGATTCAATGACATCACCGTAGCGATAATCTGAACTTCGTTCTTAAAACCTTTTGGAAACAATGGGCGAACCGGACGATCGATGAGGCGGCAAGTAAGGATTTCTTTCTCACCTGGACGACCTTCACGCTTGAAGAATCCACCTGGAATCTTGCCAGCCGCGTATGTTTTTTCCTGGTAGTTGACAGTCAATGGGAAGAAATCTCTGCCCGGATCTTCTCTTTTCTTGCCAACGACGGTTACGAGAATCGTCGTATCGGCCATATTTACTATAATAGCGCCGTCAGCCTGACGAGCGACTCCACCTGTCTCAAGTGTTACTTCATGTTCCCCGAATTGGAAACTCTTCTTTGTCGAATTCACGTTATTTACTCTAGTATGGAAATCGTTATAGCAACAGCAACCGACGGCGACCCCTTAGAGAGGGGAGCGACACGTCGGTTGATTACATTGCTTTGGATGCTCGCTGAATTAGCGGCGTAGACCGAGCTTCTTGATCAGCTCGCGGTAGCGGTCATTGTCTTTAGATTTCAGGTAATCAAGCAGCTTACGACGCTTGTTAACCATCCTCAGAAGACCCTGACGGCTGTGGTGATCCTTCTTATGCTCACCGAAGTGCCCGGTAAGTTCTGCAATTCTTTTTGACAGCAGTGCAACCTGTACTTCTGGTGAGCCTGTATCGGCTTCGCCGCGTGCGTGATCGGCTATTACGCCCTGCTTTGCTTCACTGGAAAGTGACATTTATCTAGTACTCCAATTCTCTTTCATTGTGCCCCTTTTTGAGCGCGGTATTCTAGCGCCTGTTCGAGCCCATTAATACCCCAAAATCAAATAATTACGGGGTTTTTTCCTGCGTTAGAAAAACTCTTCGTGGTGACAGCGCTCCGTCTCCGGAGAGCTCGCCCACACCTAAAAACTGTTGACCCACCTCATACACCCTAGCAAGCCCTTCCTGTCCGTCAGCCGGCACCTGAACTGCCTGACCACCGCAAAAACGCAGCGCATCATCAGATTCGATAGATACCTGCGGCATATCGGTCAAAACGATGTCCGCCGGCAAAAGTTTCGCCCGTAATGGCTCCAGTCCTTCCTCCGCCAACTCTTCAATAACGGTCATATCGAGCATGCGGTCTCCTTCAAAATCACCGACAGACTCTCGATGCAGTCGCGCCGTATGCGCAACCGTACCAGCCTTCTTTGCAATATCTTCAACCAATACTCGAATATAGGTTCCTTTCGAACACCGCACGCAAAACACCAATCGTGTCCCTGCGTGCTCCAACAATTCGATCTTGTCAATCCGAATCGATCTCGGTTTTCGCTCGACTGTTTCTCCCTTTCGAGCCAGTTCGTATAGTCGCTTACCGTCTATCTTTAACGCCGAATACATCGGCGGGATCTGAGTGGACTCACCACCAAAGCCCTGAATTATGTCATTCCACTGCTCGGTACTCATATCCGGTATCGGGGCAGTTGCAGTTTCCTGACCGTCCCCATCTCCAGTATCCGTTGCTGATCCCAGCTGCACCGTCACACGGTAACTCTTGTCAGCATTCAACAGGTACGCACACACTTTGGTTGCTTCGCCAAAGCACAAAGGAAGCATTCCTGTCGCCGCAGGATCAAGGCTTCCGGTGTGGCCAGCCTTTCTCGCGTTAAGCAACTTTCTTACAATCTGCAACGCCCTATTCGACGTCATTCCCGAAGGCTTGTTCAGCAACAGCACGCCATCCACCGGATCGGCATCACGTTTCATGCCCCGTGCCGCCATAATGCTTACTGCGGCCCGTCGCTCTGTTCTGACTCAAGCGCGCCATCAATGAGGCTGCTAATCCGCTGCGCTTCCGCCGCACTATTGTCGTGAAAAAAACACAATTCAGGTACATGCCGAATCTTTACCTCTCGGCCTAAACGCCCACGTAAAAAACCGCTTGCCCTTTCCAGCCCCTCTTGAACCGGCACTGGATCACCATTTGGATCCAGCATTATAAAATGAATTCGAGCAACGCTTAAGTCTCGCGATAGGTCGATGGCGTTTAACGACACCATTTTCAGGCGCGGATCCTTTGTCTCCATCGTGAGAAGCTCGTTCAAGGTTCGTAGAACCTGATTGCCGAGGCGCTGGTTTCTGGAAAATTCACGTGCCATTGTCGTAATCGCGTACGCCTAGTCGAGCGTACGAGCCACCTCTATACGTTCGAAGCACTCGATCTGATCACCGACCTGAACGTCACTGTAGTTCTTAACGCCGATACCGCACTCGGTGCCCGAACGAACCTCATTTACGTCATCTTTGAATCGACGCAATGATTCCAACTCACCCTCATAAATCACCACGTTTTCACGCAGAACGCGGATTGGGTTGGAGCGCTTCACGTAGCCCTCACTAACTATACAGCCGGCGATGTCGCCGAACTTCGGCGAACTGAAGGTATCTTTGACTTCCGCCAGACCGAGAATCTGCTCGCGAATCTCTGGCGCCAGGAGGCCAGTAAGTGCCGCCCTGACATCGTCGATCGCCTCATAAATGATGCTGTAGTAACGAAGGTCAACACCGGACTCTTTAATTGCTGTCCGTGCAGCGGCATCCGCTCGGACATTAAATCCGATGATGGTCGCGCTCGACGCAGCTGCCAAGTTCACATCAGTTTCAGTGATGCCACCGACACTTGATCCTAATACCTTAACTCTTACTTCATCGTTAGAGAGTTTAAGTAATGCGTCACGGAGCGCTTCGGCGCTGCCGTGAACGTCAGATTTAATAATCACTGGTACAGACGAAATCTCCCCGTCCCTCATCTGAGTGAATATGTCTTCCATCTTGGATGCTTGTTGTTGAGCGAGCTTTGTCTCGCGAGTCTTATGTTGTCGAATCTCTGCGACTTCACGCGCTTTACGCTCGTTCTTCACAACGAGAAAATCGTCGCCAGCTCTTGGTGTTTTCGACAATCCAAGGATAACCACGGGTTGCGATGGCCCTGCTTTCTTGATCGAGTTACCCGATTCGTCAAACATATTTCGAACTCGGCCGTATTCTTCTCCAGCAATAAGTATATCGCCCTGCTTTAACGTGCCGCTTTGCACGAGCATCGTCGCAACAGCGCCTCGCCCTTTCTCAAGACTGGACTCGATCACGACTCCTTGTGCCGGACCTTCCTGCACTGCCAAGAGCGTCATTACTTCTGCCTGCAAAAGAATTGCATCCAGAAGCTCGTCCACGCCTGTGCCTTTAAGCGCAGAGACGTTCACAAACATTTGCTCGCCACCCCATTCTTCCGGGATAACTTCATGCTGAGACAGCTCGTTCTTAACGCGCTCCGGATCAGCATTTTCCCGATCGACCTTATTCACTGCCACAACCATCGGTACACCGGCAGCCTTCGAATGCTGGATAGCCTCTATGGTTTGCGGCATGACACCGTCGTCTGCAGCCACGACAAGAACCACGATGTCTGTGGCTTGCGCGCCGCGGGCGCGCATTGCAGTAAATGCGGCGTGTCCAGGCGTATCCAGGAATGCGATTCGACCTTTGTCTGTTTCTACCGAGTACGCGCCAATATGCTGCGTAATTCCACCAGCCTCGCCATCTGCGACTTTGGACCGACGAATGCAGTCAAGTAACGAAGTCTTGCCATGATCGACGTGACCCATGATCGTAACCACCGGCGCCCGGCCGATAGCATCACCCACGATTTTACTCTCTTCAGCAAGTAATACTTCGTCGGCTTCAACTGCGTCAACAAGCTTGGTCGTATGTCCAAACTCTTCAACCACAAGTGTCGCAGTGTCTTGATCAATAACCTGATTGATCGTCACCATCGCGCCCATGTTGAATAAAACTTTAACGACCTCATTGCCCTTAACCGCCATTTTTTGTGCAAGCTCAGCGACTGAGATATTTTCTGCGATCTCTATTTCGCGAACAGCGCGTTCTGTAGGCATTTCAAAGCCGTGCTTCGAATCGACATCGACCATCACAGGGCGTCGACGTGCAGGTGATTTGCGCTTGCGGCGGCCACTCTTGCTGCCAGCAACGTGCAGTTCCTTGCGCCCATATCGAGTATCACCAGGCTGCGCTTTCGGTTTTCCCTTTTCTTTATCCTTTGTTCGACGAGCTCGTGCGTCTGCCTCAACCTTCTCAAGTCGCGCTTTTTCTTCTGCCACATCAGTCACTGCTTTTTCAGCCGCTTTCCGTGCGTCGTCTTCAGCGTCTTTTTGGGCCCGCTCCTCTTTCGCACGAGTCTCGACTTCGAGTTTCGCTGCCTCTTCTTTCTCTGCGATCAGTCGCTCCTCTGCGAGCACTTCGGTCTTGACGCGGTCCTCATCTTCCTGGCGCTGACGATCTAGAGAGTCTTGCTCGTCCTGTGCTTGCTTCTCAAGAACATCACGCTTGATGTAGGTGCGCTTCCGCCGTACCTCAACATTGACCGTTCGAGATCGGCCTTGAGCACCGGGAAGCTTAAGTTCGGATTGAGACTTACGCTTTAAGGTAATTTTGCGCGGCGCCGCAGCGGTTGCCGGCGTATCGTCCTGCCCATGACTGCGGCGCAGGTGCGTCAGCAGTTCGAGTTTCGCATCGTCACTGATATTATCGTCAAATCCCTTGACCTTAATCCCCGCCTCGTCAAGCTGCGTAAGCAACTTGTCGACAGGGACCTTCAAAACCTCAGCAAATTGTGCGACTGTCACATCGGCCATGCTTTAACTCCAGAAAAAGGCTGCTACGCCTGCTGTTCTTCTTCAAACCAATGTGCGCGCGCTTTCATAATGAGCGCTGCGGCCTCTTCTGCACCGATCTCTTCGTTGATCTCCAGCAGGTCATCTGTTGCGAGTTCCGCGAGATCTTCGCGAGTCACAACGCCCTTGCTAGCCAACAAATATGCCAGGCTTTTCTCCATTCCGTCCAGACTAAGCAAATCTTCAGCAGGCTCTACTTCGTCGATTTTCTCTTCCTGAACAATAGCTTGTGTCAGTAGAACATCTCGAGCACGACTTCGTAACTCATCGACGATACCTTCATCAAACTCTTCAATCTCAACGAGCTCAGCCGCCGGTACGTAAGCCACTTCCTCGATGGTCGAGAAACCTTCCTGTACCAGGATTAGAGATACCTCTTCATCCACGTCAAGCTGCTTGGAGAACAATCCGATCAGCGCTTTCATTTCAGATTCGCTTTTCTCTTCAGCGTCCTGAGCCGTCATGACGTTCAACTCCCAACCGGACAGCTCACTTGCGAGGCGAATATTCTGTCCACCACGGCCGATAGCCTGTGAGAGTTTATCCTCTTCAACAGCGACGTCCATGCTGTGCTTGTCTTCGTCGACGACAATAGAAACAACTTCCGCCGGTGACATCGCATTGATAACAAACTGTGCGGAATTGTCATCCCATAAGATAATGTCCACGCGCTCGCCCGCCAACTCGTTTGAAACTGCCTGGACACGCGATCCACGCATACCTACACATGCACCAACTGCATCAATTCGACTGTCATTGCTGCGTACAGCGATTTTTGCCCGTAAGCCTGGGTCACGAGCTGAGCCGAGAATGTCGATCAGGCCTTGTCCAACTTCAGGTACTTCAATTTTGAACAGCTCAACTAGAAACTGAGGTGAGGTACGTGTCATGAACAACTGCGGCCCACGAATCTCAGAGCGCACTTCGACCAGCAGCGCTTTGATACGGTCCTGCGGTCGCGCAGGCTCACGCGGCACCATTTGTTCGCGCGGCACAAAGCCTTCGGCATTACCGCCAAGGTCAATATAGACGCCGTTGCGGTCAACCCGCTTCACGATACCAGAAAGCATTTCGCCTTCACGCCCCTGAAATGCCTCAACAACCTGCTCACGCTCAGCTTCACGTACCTTCTGTACGATGACCTGCTTGGCCGTTTGTGCCGCAATACGACCAAACTCGACAGAGTCCATCGGTACTTCGACGTAACCACCTGCCTCTGCGGCCTCGTCAACATCGACAGCGTCAATCATGCGTAATTCGCGATCGGGAGTTTCCAGTTCGGTCGACTCGTCTGCAAATACGAGCCATCGGCGAAATGTGTCGTATTCGCCCGATTCACGATCAATCGATACACGGACCTCGATGTCTTCACCGTGCTTTCTACGAGTCGCAGATGCCAGTGCAGCTTCGATAGCTTCAAATATGATGTCCTTGTCAACGCCCTTTTCGTTAGAAACGGCGTCAACAACCATCAAAATTTCTTTACTCATTTGCGTAAAACTCCGAATTTCCCTTGTGGCTTATGCCCATCGGGTACCAGTCGAGCTGCATCGATCGTCGCCAGCGGCAAGCTGTACGTCTCTCCATCCACCTCAACTACAATATTCTCATCATCCGACGACACCAAAGTGCCGCGAAAACGCCTGCGACCATTGATCGGAAAACGCATAGTAACCTTCAAGGTTTCGCCTTCAAATCGTTGAAAATGATCAACTTTTGTCAGCTTCCTATCCAGTCCTGGTGACGACACTTCCAGGCTATACTCGCCTGGTACCGGGTCCTCAACGTCCAGAAGCGCGCTAGCCGCATGACTCACCTTCTCGCAATCTTCAAGACCAATACCATCCGGGCTATCGATCGTGAGTCGCAATACGCCACCCTTTCCACTCAAACGCGCTTCAAGGTCCGTCAGTTCGTATCCGAGTCGCTCTATCGTCGGCTCAAGTAACTTCTGAAGCTCGTTCCCAGTCACTGCATTTTCACCTAATCATCTGCCCTAACACGCAAAATGGGCCAATGGCCCATTCTATCCCAGCGCTGTGTCGCTGCCCGCGTCAATACTCCGGACAACAAAAAACCCCTAAGCGGGGCCTTTACTCATCGATACTTTGATGAGGCGCTGATGCAGGATTATACGGTATAGATGTTAGCCTGCGCAACGTCCAGCAGGGGCTATTTTGCACCAGCCCTACAATGTTAAGATCCTCCTTTTTTCGCAACACCAAATAGAGACAAGAACCATGTTGAACCTGAAAGATCCGAGCCTCCTCAAAACGCAAAACTTTATTGACGGACAATGGACTGACGGCGGCGCCGGAACCATCGATGTCACCAACCCTGCGAATGGCGAAGCCGTTGCGACGGTAGCCAATGGCGACGCTGCTGATGCGATCCAGGCTGTAGAGGCTGCAGCGGAGGCATTTAAGAGCTGGAGCAGCATACCCGCCAAGCAGCGCGCGGTCTTGCTACGCAATTGGTACAACCTGCTGATATCAAATGCGGAGGATCTCGGCGCCATCATGACCGCCGAACAAGGCAAGCCTTTGGCTGAATCGATCGCTGAAGTTGGCTCTGGCGCGAGCTTCATCGAATATTACGCCGAAGAATCCAAGCGCGTCTTGGGTGCGACGATTCCTACGATAGCGAATGACAGACGTCTGCAGACCTACAAACAGCCTGTCGGCGTCGTTGGCTGTATTACACCTTGGAATTTCCCAAACGCTATGATCGCGCGCAAAGCCGGACCTGCTCTGGGATCGGGCTGTACCATTGTTATTAAACCCGCGACAGAAACACCGCTATCGGCACTCGCTATGTGCGAACTGGCGGATCGTGCCGGTATTCCGAAAGGCGTGATCAACGTTGTCGTCGGTAACAACTCTCGCGAGATCGGCACGGTGCTGACCCAGCATCCCAAAATCGGTAAATTCACATTCACAGGCTCGACGCCGGTTGGCAAGACTCTGATGAAGCAATGCGCCGATGGGGTCAAGAAGGTGTCCCTGGAACTCGGCGGCAATGCGCCATTTATCGTATTTGACGATGCTGATATTGACGCGGCCGTGATGGACTGCATGGCGACTAAATTCCGGAACTGCGGACAAACCTGTGTCTGTACTAATCGCATATACGTGCAAAGTGGCGTAGCAGGCGAGTTCACCAGCAAGCTTGAAGCGGCTATCGCAGAGCTAAAAGTTGGTGATGGCTTTTCGAGTGAAGTAACCATCGGACCTCTCGTCAATAAGGCTGCAGTGAATGAAATGGTCGAATTCATGGAAGATGCGACTGCTAAGGGTGCGAATGTTGTATTAGGCGGCAATAAGCATGAACTCGGTCAATGCTTTTACGAACCGACGCTAGTCACCGGAATAACGAACGAAATGCGAATAGCTCGGGAAGAAATATTCGGCCCTATCGCAGCGGTACAGACCTTTGAAACGGAAGATGAGGCCATTGAGCGGGCGAACGATACCAAGTATGGTCTTGCCGCTTACTTCGCGACCCGTGATATCGGTCGTGTGATGCGTGTCGCTGAGCGCCTCGAGTACGGCATTATTTCTTCGAACTCAGGCGTGTTTGCCACTGAGGTTGCTCCATTCGGTGGCTGGAAAGAGTCTGGCCTTGGATCTGAAGGCGGTAAGGAAGGTATAGCGGAATACTTCGAGACGAAATTTCACTCGATGGGTGGCATTGAATCGTAAATTGAATCGTAAATTGGATCGTAAATGTATGACTATGTGATTATTGGCGGCGGTATTGTTGGGGTTTCGACTGCGTGGCAGTTGCAACAGAGAAGGCCCGATTCATCCATCCTTCTGATCGAGAAGGAATCTGAGTTTGCGCAACACCAGACCGGTCGTAACAGCGGTGTCGTTCATTCCGGCATCTATTACACACCGGGGAGTTTGAAAGCGCGATTTTGTAGGTTGGGTGTTGAAGAAACAATATCCTTCTGTCATAAAAACGATATCGCGATTGAACAATGCGGCAAACTTATTGTGGCCACCAATGAAGTGGAGTATGAGCGAATGCTGGCACTTTATGAGCGCGCCCACGAGAATGGACTCGAAGTAGAGCTGCTGGACGCAGTAATGCTCAAGGCAAGAGAGCCAAACGTGAAAGGGTCTGGCGCCATCTTTCTGCGTACTACTGGCATAGTTGATTATCCAGGCATGACACGCAAAATGGCTGCTTTATTTTGTGACCTCGGTGGTCAGACTCAACTCAACAGTAAGGTTGTAGGAATCAACGAGACCAATAATATGGTCGATATCACCCTTGCAGACGGGATTCACGTCGAAGCAAAGCATCTCGTCGTGTGCGCTGGCCTGATGGCTGATCGCCTTGCGATTATGCAGGGTCTCGACATCGACTTCCGGGTCATCCCCTATCGCGGTGAATATTATCAGCTGCCTCCTGACAAGAACAATATAGTTAAACATCTAATTTATCCGGTTCCGAATCCGCTCGTACCGTTTCTCGGCATTCATCTGACGCGAATGATTGATGGATCGGTAACGATTGGGCCGAATGCGTTGCAAGGCTACAAGCGAGAGGGTTATGGCCGGCTAAATTTTAGCGTAGTCGATACCCTCGCGATGATTTCTTTCCCTGGTTTTTGGAATGTACTTCGGAAAAATTTCAGGTCTGGATTGTGCGAATTTTGGAACTCAATCTGGAAGCGTGGCTATCTCAAGCAGGTCAACAAATATTGCCCATCAATTACCATCAGTGACCTCAAGCCTTATCCAACCGGTATTCGTGCAATGACAGTTCATCGCGATGGCAGTTTGATCGATGACTTCTTGATGATTGATAGCCCAAGGACCTTGCATGTTTGCAATGCTCCGTCCCCGGCTGCTACGTCAGCGATACCCATTGGCAACCATATTTGCGACAAAATACTTAAGGAGTAGTATGGGCCACAAATAGATGGAAGTTGAGATTGTCAGATAACACTCAGGTAGCAGCGACCATACGGCAGTGGGTTGATACCGTCGTAGTCGGCCTTAATCTATGCCCATTCGCCAAGCGTGAACTGGACACAGATCGGGTGCGATTCGTCGTATCGAATGCCATAAGTGAACAAGGCTTGTTGGTAGACATCGAAGCAGAGTTCGACTTGCTCGAGAAGGATGCGTCGATCGAAACTACGTTGTTAATTCACCCTCAAGTACTGGAGACGTTTCACGAATATAACCAGTTTCTTAATTACGCCGAGGGCCTATTACAGCAAATGGAACTCGATGGCGTCTACCAGATCGCGAGCTTTCATCCGGACTATCAATTCGGTGGGACCGAACCTGATGATGCCGAGAACTACACCAATCGATCGCCCTATCCTGCTTTGCACCTTCTCCGTGAAGAGAGCCTCGACCGAGTTCTTGAATCTACCGAATTCGCCGAGCAAATACCGATCCGTAACATCGAGCTAATGAACACAATGGGAAGTGCTGAATTGAATGCATTGCTAAAGGAATGCTTTCAAACCGTCCTACCCAAGGCCACCTAGAAGTAAAAAATGCCTCACCTTCAACTGATTTCCGCAATAGTCATCCTTACTTCATTGTCAGCGTGCGCCAGTAGTAAAGATGACAACACCTCTACGACAGCAACAGGTTCAACATCCGGCGGGCTCCCGGTCGTCGCCTTGGCGGCATACTCGACGTCAGACGTGGAATGCATGTACAGCTACAGCGCATTCAATAGCTCAGCATCGGTTAATACGACCAGCACAGCGAATTGGTTCTGCGGTGGTACCAACCGGACGTTGTCCGCAAACGGTATCCCCGATCATGCAGTCGGCACATTTCCAAACGCCAACAATCCCAACACCATTTCCGTGCAGTCCGTATCGGCGAGCTACTCGCTCGATCCCGTCTTGACGTCGGCGATGACAATACTTGGCGGGCCCAGAGGGGCGATTGCTTACGTTCTGAATGGCGTCAAGATGGATCCCGGCACTGCTGGTACCTGCAACGATTCCGGCGGATCGTGCAGCTTGGCCGGCAACGTGGGCGGCTGGAATATTGAGGCACTCGGACAAGACTCGTTCAACTTCGGCGATGACGCCAACCACGCACACGTGCAACCCACGGGTGAATATCACTATCACGGGATACCCGAAGGGTTTGTCGGCAAGCTGAATAACGGCGCCGAGCCGACCTTAATTGCCTGGGCCGCAGATGGTTTCCCGATCTACGCACGTTACGGCTACCTCGATGCTATGGATGCGAACTCCGGCATTGTGGTCATAGAAAGTAGCTATCAAATTAAGGCTGCACCCGATGCAGATCGGCCCGATATCTCGCTCTACGCAATGGGTACGTTCACACAAGATTACGCGTACGTCGATGGTCTCGGTGATCTTGATGAATGTAATGGCCGTACCGGCGTTACACCGGATTTTCCGGATGGGATCTACCACTATTACGCGACCGACGGCTTTCCGTTCCTGCAGCGCTGCGTCAAAGGTTCGCTATGATTCTGCAGCGATATCAATTCAGTCGCATCCGTTCAGTGGTAGGTCTCAGCTTGTTGATGGCAATCACGTCAGTACGTGCGCACTTGATGGTTGAGCAACACGGCACAATCAACTTTGCGAACGGTGGCGCCTTCCTGGTACTTTCCGTTCCGGTCTCAGCATTCGACGGCGTTGACGATGACGGCGACGGCGCGCTCTCGGTGCGGGAATTAGGTCAGCACATTACTGAAGTGGAGCAACAGTTCTACAGCAACGTGCAATTGCTGGGCGACAGGGGTGAATCACTGCCGCTACAGGGTCTTTTGATGTCGCTGGCCCCCTCTGACCACGCAGCAGCTTCTCCAGCTAAACAACTGATCGCGTTTGGTCGCTTCGCGGTTACAGGCGCAATGACTTCACTGGACCTACGGATAACCCTGCAGGGAAAAAATTCGGAGGAAAAGAGCATCAGTGTCACGGCCACTCGCGACAGAAAGTCGCAGGAAATGGTATTCACGCCCGACCGCCAGTATCACTCGATCTTTCCGGCGACAATCTTGAAAAAGAGTTTCGCGGAACAGGTCACCACTTTTTAACGTCGCGGCAGTCCCCCGCCTGGGGCCCGTTGCGCTCCCGAAACTGCTGATACAGCCTGCTCAGCTGGATATCGCCAAAACATATGAATCAAGTCTTATGGGCGCACCCCCAAACGAAAAAAGCCCTGTCGAAAGGAGGCTCGCTGGTCGGCTGCATATAAATAGTCAAATCTTGATAGTGGAGGCGCGCTATGAGAATTATATGCAGATCGAAATGGAACAATTTCCTTTAGTCGCCTGATATCCGCTTTCCCTTAAAGCGGATATCAAATCGGCGATAACCTGAGCTGCTGACCGTCCGCCTCCGACCAGAAGCAGCTGTTCAGATCGCTCGTGTATCAATCATTCTTAATTGCGATATAGAACATGAGCACGGCGCAAACAGTACCGTATCGGAATGCACCCTCAACCGAGCCTAGTCCAGTCTCCGTTTGCCACATTTGGAAGTAGCCTTCGCCAATTACTACGAAGAAGCCATACCAAACCAGCATGCCCAGTACACCAGCGGAGATAGCAGTCACCTTCGCAGCGCTAAAGTCTTCCGCTGAACCCTTCCTTTCTTTGATCATCTGAAATGCGCCGAAGAATCCCAAAGCTCCTACGACTAGCTCCCCAACCATGATCATGAGCAACGCCAAGTAGGTAAGCCAGGTCGACGAAACAGTCGGACCAAAAATTTTGTAATATGGCTGTTCCGCGCCAGACACAACAAAAGAGACAACCGAAAATGCCGCCTCCAAATTGAATAAATTATCGAGAAAGAAAAGAGCGCCAATTGCACCAATAAATAATGCGGCGGCGATTTTTGTTATTCGTATCATTGTATCCGCTCCCAGAATTACTCCGAATTATTAGATATTATGTATTTTCTGCGAGTGCCTGCCCTGGGTCATAAGCGGCCCCCTTCAACATCATATCAGGCGAGCGTCTACTTTCGGATGTAAAGCAGCCATCGAGCCCATGAAATTCACCCACAAAAAAGCCCGGTACAAGACCGGGCTCTTAATTTTTGGTAGCGGGGGTAGGATTTGAACCTACGACCTTCGGGTTATGAGCCCGACGAGCTGCCAGACTGCTCCACCCCGCATCAGCGAACGCGATAGTACGCAGGTGACACGGGGTTTACAAGGGGGTTCAGCCCAGTATTTGAATGCAAAGTGCCAATAACCATCCCGGTACTATACCGAGCGCCAATACGGCTACTGAATTAAGGCTCAATACCACGCGTGTATCAGTACTCGCCTGCAGCACAGCCTTATCCTCAGCATCTTCGAAATACATGTACCAGATGACCCGGAGGTAGTAATACGCGCCCACAACAGACGCCAGCACCATCAAAACAGCAAGGCCCATGAATCCGGAATCAACGACCGCACTAATAACGTTCAGCTTGGCAAAAAATCCTACAAACGGCGGTACGCCAGCCATGCTGAACATCAAAAACATCATCATCAAGGCAAACCACGGACTGCGGGCATTGAGGCCCTTAAAGTCCGACAGGTTCTCCGCATCATATCCGCGGCGACTCAGCAAGATGATCATGCCAAATGCACCTGCAGCTGCTACAACGTAAGTAAGCGTATAGAATAGCGCCACTGCGTTGCCCTGCTCCGTTCCAACGAACAGCGCGAGCAGAATGAAGCCGACATGAGCAATCGTCGAGTAGCCCAACATTCGTTTGATGTTTGTTTGAACGATAGCAACGAAATTACCCACCAGTAGCGAGAGCACGGCGATAACCATAATCATGGCCGCCCACGTGTCATGCAAGCCACCGAGACCATCGACCAGAACTCGCAGGAACAGCGCCAATGCCGCCAGCTTCGGAGCCGTCGCAACGTACAGCGTTACCGGCGTGCGTGCACCCTGATAGACGTCAGGCAGCCACATATGAAACGGCACAGCTCCAAACTTGAAACCGATTCCGACAATCAGGAAGGCCAAGCCAAACCAAAGTGGCAAGCTATTCAATGATGGGTCAGCCGTAATTGCCACCGATATTTCATGAAACTGCAGACTGCCGGTGACACCGTAGATCCACGATATGCCATACAGCAAACAACCCGATGCGATAGCACCCAGGATGAAGTACTTCATCGCTGACTCAGTAGAGGTGACGTTATTTCTGTCAATCGCGACAAGCGCGTACATCGACAATGCCAGCGTCTCAAGACCAAGATACATCGTCAGCATGCTGTTAGCCGACATCATGATCATCATGCCCAGCAAGCCGATTAAACCGAGTAGATAAAACTCACCTTTATGAATTTCATTTGCACGCAAATAGTCGCGTGAATACAGGAACGCGATTGCCACAAAGATGACTGCTGCTGTCTTCAATATCTGTGACAAAGGGTCGCTGACGTAACTACCGCTGAAAATTACTATGCGGGCATCGGGTGCTGTCGCATTCAACACCAGTAACATCGTACCAAGTGCCAGGATACTGATCCAGAACGTGCGCACACGATTCTCGTCGTCGATAAACAAATCCGCTATCAAGACGAAACAAATCAATCCCAACAGGGTAATTTCCGGTGCAGCAACAATGTAATCCATCAAATTCATAATGCGGCCTGCCAGAGCTTCGAGCGCCCAACCTGTTCAATTAACTGTTCAACTGTAACGTTCATCATGTCAACTAGCGGCGCTGGCCATAGTCCGACAAGAAGAACGCTTACGGCGAGAATAGCGAGAACAATGAACTCGCGGCTATTGAGGTCTTTAAGAGCTGCAACGTTGTCGTTGGCTACCTCGCCGTAGATGACACGCTTGACCATCCACAGTGTATAGGCTGCGCCAAGAATCAAGGTGCCAGCAGCTAGAAATGCGTACCAGAAATTCGCTTTGAAGCTCGCGATAATAACCATGAACTCGCCGACAAAGCCTGATGTACCCGGCAGGCCCGCATTAGCCATAGCAAACAAAACCATGAACGCTGCGTACACTGGCATCGTATTGGCAACACCGCCGTAGTCAGAAATTTCGCGGCTGTGCATGCGATCGTATAAAACACCAACGCAGAGGAACATCGCGCCAGATATCAAGCCGTGGGAAATCATTTGGATCAAGCCACCGGTAATTCCGAGGCCGGCGCCCATGCCACCATCAAACGACCAAAGCATAAACAAGCCAAGCGTCACGAAACCCATATGTGCGATCGACGAATACGCGATCAGCTTCTTCATATCCTTCTGCATCAAGGCGACGAAGCCGATATAGACAACAGCAATCAGTGACAGGGCAATCATCATGCCCGAGAAGTACTCACTGCCGTCCGGCACGATAGGCAACGACAGGCGAACGAAACCATAACCGCCCATCTTCAACATAATTGCTGCCAGTATAACCGAGCCACCGGTGGGTGCCTCAACGTGTGCATCAGGCAACCAGGTATGAACGGGCCACATTGGAACCTTGACGGCAAACGCCAACAGGAAGGCGATGAAAATATACTTCTGAGCACCAAGCGTTAGCGGTACGCCCATGAAACCGAACAAATCGAAACTACCGGTTTGGCCGTACAAATAGATAAACGCAACCAGCATCAAAACCGAGCCAAGGAACGTGTACAGGAAAAACTTCAAGGTCGCGTAAACGCGTCGAGCTCCACCCCAGATACCGATGATCAGGAACATTGGTATCAGCATGGATTCCCAGAAAACGTAGAACAGCAATGCATCGAGTGCCGAGAAGACACCGACCATCAAACCCTCAAGAATCAGGAAAGCGGCAAAGTATTGCGCCGACCGGTTTTTAATCGTATCCCAACTGGAAATAACGACCAGCGGCGTGATGAATGTCGTTAGCAAGATCAGCGGTGCTGATATGCCATCCACTCCCAAGGAATAAAACACATTGAGAGAATCAACCCACGGCATCTTTTCGGTGAACTGCATACCGGTGGCGGCGTTATCAAAACCGACATAGAGGCCGATGCTGAACAGGAGAGTGACGACAGAAGTGGCCAAAGCTACAATACGCATCAAACCTGCACGGGACGACGACGAATCGCTGTCATCCCCGATAGCGATTAACGCAGCGCCGCCAATGATCGGCAGCCAGATTAGAATACTTAAAAGATGTTGTGAGAAATCCATGTTCGTCCTTGCGCTAACGCAGCCAGATCAGCCAACCGAGTAACGCGGTCAAGCCGATGATCATTGCGAAAGCGTAAGTATAGAGATAGCCGGTTTGAATCTGGCGTACAAAACCCGCCAATCGCACAACCGTCCTGGCAGTCCCATTCACGAGAATGTCGTCGATGATCATTTGATCACCCTTTTTCCATAGGAACTGGCCAATGGCTCGACCGCCACCGGCGAAGCCCTTAATCCACAAGTCATCAAAATAATACTTTCGATCTAGCACGTTATAGATGCCTGACAATCTGGTTTTGATCATCTCGGGAATATCGGGACGTTTCAGATACAGGAACCACGCTGCAATCACACCGCATGTGGCAAGCCAGAACACAGGGGTCCTGACCGAGTGCGTAAGAAGTGCAAGACTGCCATGCCAAGCATGTGCCATGTGACCGATAATATCCTTGCTCTCGCTGACAAATATCGCGTCACCAAAATAGTCGCCAAACAATACGGGGCCAACCGTGAACCAGCCGATAATTGCAGATGGTATGGCTAGTAAAATGAGCGGCACGGTCACAACAGCCGACGGTTCGTGTAGATGCGACTTCGTCTTGGCATCCATACGCTCTTCGCCATGGAACACCAGGAAAAACATGCGGAATGTATACAAGGCTGTAATGAAAACACCTAGCAGGACACTGAGGTAGGCGATCCAATATACGGCGCCCTGCCCCTGCCAATGTGAATCCCTAACCGCTTCAATCAGCAGGTCTTTGGAGAAGAAGCCACTACTGCCGGGAAAACCGATCAACGCGAGTGATCCGACTAGTGACGTCCAATAAGTAATCGGCATGTACTTCTTGATACCACCCATCTTCCGAATGTCCTGCTCGTGATGCATTGCAATAATGACCGAGCCAGCCGCGAGGAACAACAGTGCTTTAAAGAACGCATGCGTCATCAAGTGGAAAATAGCAGCGCTATAAGCTGAAGCGCCCAGGGCGACGGTCATATACCCCAACTGCGACAGCGTTGAATAAGCGACAACACGCTTGATGTCGTTTTGAATAATACCCAGCAGCCCCATGAAGAACGCTGTTATCGAGCCAATAACGATGACGAAGCCGAGTGCCGTTGTCGACAACTCAAACAACGGAGACATACGCGCCACCATGAAGATGCCCGCGGTTACCATGGTCGCCGCGTGAATCAATGCAGAAATTGGCGTCGGGCCTTCCATCGAATCCGGCAGCCAGACATGCAGGGGTGCCTGTGCCGACTTACCCATCGCCCCGATGAATAGCAATATGCAGATAACCGTCATCGCATTCCAGGGCGTACCTTGGAGCACCTCAATATTTTGCCCGGCGATAGATTCTGCTTGACCAAACACGGTCGCGTAATCCAGTGAGCCAGTAAACATTACGACACCTGCAATACCGAGAAGGAATCCGAAATCACCAACTCGGTTTACGAGGAAGGCTTTCAAATTCGCGAAAATAGCTGTCTCTTTCTTGAACCAAAACCCAATCAACAGGTACGAAACCAGACCAACCGCTTCCCAACCAAAAAACAATTGCAGGAAGTTATTAGACATCACCAGCATCAACATCGCGAAGGTGAACAGCGAGATGTAACTAAAGAATCGTTGGTAGCCGGGATCCTCACGCATATAGCCGATGGTGTAGATGTGCACCATCAGTGACACGAAGGTCACCACGCACATCATGAGGGCAGTCAAGCGATCGACTAGAAAGCCAACTTCCATCCGCAAGCCATCCGTAACAGCCCATGTATACACACTGATATTCTCGGCCTCAGCGCCACCCCAAAAAAGATTCTTCAGTACCAGCATAGACAATAAGCACGCCGTGCCAACACCAACGATGGTTACCCAATGCGCTCCCGCACGGCCGATTTTCTTACCGGCCAAACCGGCAATGATCGCCGCTGCAAGTGGTGCCAAAACGATTGTCAGGTAATAGTTGTACATATCATCCCTTCAACGAATTCAGCTCTTGCACCGCGATCGAGCGTTTATTGCGGAACAACACGACCAGGATCGCAAGACCGATCGCGGCCTCTGCAGCCGCAACCGTTAAAATGAAGAAAACGAAGATTTGTCCGGTCTCATCGCCGAGGTAACGTGAAAATGCGATAAAATTGAAGTTAACGGCAAGCAGCATCAGTTCGATGCACATTAATATGAGAATCAGGTTGCGACGATTGACGATGATGCCAGCGATGCTCAGAACAAAGAGCATAGCCGCCAAGGTCAGATAATGCTCAAGACCGATCATTGCTTTTTCTCCGCAGCCATCTTGACCACACGAACGCGATCTTTGGCGCGTACTGCAACTTGCGCTGCAATATCCTGCACTTTCAAACCAGGGCGCTTGCGCATCGTCAACGTAATCGCCGCGATAATGGCTAACAGCAATATGACCGCTGCAATTTCAAAGGCGTAGACATGCTCCGTATACAGCACAGCACCGAGCGCTTTGGTGTTGCTGTAGCCCTCCGGCGTTGGCGCAAAACCACCAGTACTGGCGACACCCTGGTTACGCAGCCAAATCAGTTGGATTAGCTCGATAGCCATCAACAGCGCGATGCTGATACCCACCCATGCATAACGGGCGATACTGCGCTTGGCGGCTTCAATATTGACGTCGAGCATCATCACGACAAATAAGAACAAAACCATGACAGCACCGACATAGACAAGCACGAGAACGATCGCCAAAAACTCAGCTTCGGCCAGTAACCACAACAAGGCGCTTTGGAAGAATGTCAGGACAAGGAACATAACTGAGTGCACCGGGTTGCGTGAAAACACAACACCGACCGCAGCTCCCAACATAAACAGAGCAAATACGTAAAACAAAACTGAATGAAGCATCATAGTGCCCTACCGGTATTTCGCGTCGGTTGCTTTGTCAGCAGAGATCATGGCGTCGTACTTATCACCAATTGCCAGCAGCTTGTCTTTCGTCATGATGTTCTCGCCGGGTTCTTCCATATGATATTCATGGATACGTGTTTCGACGATCGCATCGACCGGGCAAGCCTCTTCACAGAAGCCGCAATAAATACACTTGAAAAGATCAATATCATAACGCGCCGTTCGTCTTGTCCCGTCATCGCTGACATCCGATTCGATCGTAATCGCCAACGCTGGACAAACAGCTTCACAGAGCTTGCACGCAATACAGCGCTCTTCGCCATTCGGGTATCGACGCAGTGCATGCAGCCCACGAAAACGATTCGACTGAGGTGTCTTCTCATCCGGATACTCGAGCGTCACGCCCTTTTTGAAAAACTGGCGCTGCGTTACGGAAAGCCCTTTGAGTAACTCCCATAAAGTGAATGTCTTGATGTAACTCACTATTCGATTCATCGTTCTAAGCACCCAATCCAGACCACGGCCCAACCTGGAACCAGGCCATAGCCCCTTCCACGCCGATCCAGATGATTGTTATAGGTATGAAAATCTTCCAGCCAAGTCGCATGATTTGATCATAGCGATAGCGCGGAAATGTCGCGCGGAACCAGAAGAACGTGTACATGAACATGCACATCTTGGCAAACAACCACGGCAGACCACCCACGGTTAACCATGCAAGCCAGGAAATGTCATTGAGGAAGGTCCAGCCTTCGAATGGCGATGCCCAGCCGCCGAGGAAGAAAATCGCGGTCAAGGTCGAAATCAAAACCATGTTCGCGTATTCAGCTAGGAAAAATATGGCGAAAGCAACACCGGAATATTCAACGTGGAATCCCGCAACGATCTCAGATTCGCCCTCTGCAACATCAAATGGCGCACGATTAGTCTCAGCGACACCTGATATCCAGTAAACAACAAATAGTGGGAACAATGGCAACAGGAACCAATTGCTTACGCCGCCAGCCTGCGATGTCACTAAATCACCAAGATTCAAGCTCCCGCCGGCCATCACCACACCAACCAACGCAAAGCCCATTGCGATTTCATAG
>CAJXYT010000016.1 GCA_913063505.1 uncultured Gammaproteobacteria bacterium
GTAGTGCCGATTCTTCACGCAGTGGAGTCGACATCCGTATTTGATAAGTCCAATCCGTTCCCAGCCGAGGTCCTCGTCAACCAGAAAATCACCGGCGGTGCATCGAGCAAGGACGTTCGCCACATCGAATTATCGCTGGAAGGATCGGGCCTCACTTACGAGCCGGGAGACGCACTTGCTGTTATCGCGGACAATCCGCCACAACTCGTTACCGAATTTTTGACAGAGTTGAAATTTGAGGCCGATGCACCTGTCACGATCAAGGATGTTCAACTGAATCTGAAGGACGCGCTGTCATCGTCACTGGAAATTACCGCGCTAAATCTTAATTTCTTGCGGGCCTGGGCTGAGACCTCGACAGATGCGAGCGAATTGCAGTCGCTATTGGAGAAAGGAAACGCAGCGGCATTAACGGATTTCATCGACCAAAATCAAGTCATTGACGTCGTACGTCAATACCCGGCTGCTGTCGGCGAACAGCAGTTCGTCGCGATGCTGCGGCCGTTGAGCCCTCGATCATATTCAATCGCATCGAGCCTCGAGGCGAATCCTGATGAAGTGCATCTCACTGTTGCCGCTGTTCGCTACGATGCCTTTGGTCGAGATCACTGGGGCGCGGCCTCAACGCACCTGGCCGACCGGATTACGGAAGGCGACAAAGTCTCGGTATTCGTTGAAAAAAATCGCCGTTTCCGATTGCCAGCGGCCGATGTACCCGTCGTGATGATCGGCCCGGGCACTGGCGTTGCGCCGTTTCGTGCGTTCGTCGAAGAGCGGGTCGAGAAGAATGCGAGTGGTGATAACTGGCTATTTTTCGGTGATCGAAATATTGGCAGCGACTTTCTCTATCAACTGGAATGGCAACGACACCTCAAGCAAGGAAACATAAAGCGGTTAGACGTCGCTTTTTCGCGCGACCAACGTAAGAAAATCTATGTCCAGGATCGAATTCGTGAAAGCGGTGCGGAACTGCATCGTTGGATAGAGCGTGGAGCTGCGATCTATGTCTGTGGAGACGCGAAGCAAATGGCGCCCGATGTGCACGATGCATTGATCGAAGTGTTGGAAACCTATGGTGAGTTGGATCATCAGGCTGCCGAACAGAAACTGAAAGAACTACGGACTGCAGGGCGTTACCAAAGAGATGTCTACTGAATGAGTGGCAACGAACTAACAGAAGTCGAAATCATCAAGGCAGCCAGTCGGCATTTACGCGGCTCTATTGCTGAAGGTTTGGTTGACCCGTTGACCGGCGCGATATCTCCGCCCGATACGCAATTGTCGAAATTCCATGGCATTTACCAACAGGATGATCGTGATATTCGAAGTGAACGAACACGACAAAAGCTTGAGCCAGCCTACAGTTTCATGATCCGCGCCCGAATCCCGGGAGGCCTTCTTACGAGCGCGCAGTGGCTTGGTGTGGATCGCATCGCTACAGATTATGCGAACCAGACCGTACGTCTGACAACTCGACAAGCAATTCAGTATCACGGGGTTATCAAACGCGATCTTAAGCAAACCGTTGCAGACATAAATCACGCAACACTGGACACAATTGCTGCTTGCGGCGATGTGAACCGGAACGTCATGTCGCCGCCATTACCGGCATTGTCCGTGGTTCATAGGCAAGTACAACGCTATGCAGAGTCGCTGTCGGAGCACCTGATGCCCAAGAGCCGCGCCTACCATGAAATTTGGTTGGACAGTAAGAAGGTGGAGTCGTCGAAAGACGAGGTCGAACCAATTTACGGGGATACCTATTTGCCGCGAAAATTCAAAGCGGCCTTCGTAGTGCCACCACAAAACGACGTGGATGTTTATGCACAGGACCTCGGATTCATTACGATCGTTGAGGACAGTGTCGTCGTTGGTTTTAACGTTAGCGTTGGTGGCGGTATGGGGATGACGCATGGAGAAACGAACACTTACCCACGTCTGGGTGATGTGCTTGGATTTATAACGCCGAAAGATATCCTCGCAGTTGCTGAAGCTATAGTTACCACGCAACGCGACTATGGCGATCGGACAAATCGCAAACACGCCCGACTCAAGTACACGATCGATGATCGTGGAGTGGAGTGGTTTCGTGGTGAAGTTGAGCGGCGCTCTACAGTCAAATTCGAGGAGGCGAGAAAATTCGCTTTCGTCGCAAATGGAGACGTCTACGGCTGGCACAAGGATGATGTTGGTGCTTGGCACTATGGCTTATTCGTCGAGAATGGACGAATAGGTGACGTTGGCGAGCGGCGTCTTCTCAGTGGGCTGCGCAAGATAGCTGAGCGGTACAATACTGAATTTCGGCTAACGCCTAATCAAAACCTGATCATCAGCAAAGTAGATGAAGCAGAAAAAGCAGGAATTTCTGAGATACTGTCGGAATTTGGCATTCAAAACAGTCAGCGCGCGACACCGCTACGCCTCAATTCAATGGCCTGTGTAGCATTCCCCACATGCGGGTTGGCTATGGCAGAAAGTGAGCGCTATCTGCCCACACTAATTGACAAACTGGACGCAGGTTTGAAGCAGCATGGACTGACTGATAAGCCGATTACTATTCGCATGACTGGCTGCGCTAACGGCTGCGCTAGACCATATATCGCGGAAATTGCCCTGGTAGGAAAAGGGCCGGGCCGATACAAGGTATTTCTGGGTGCGGGATTCGCTGGCGAACGTCTGGGCGCACCGTATCTTGAAAACGCGAACGAGGCAGAGGTACTGGAGGCATTAGATCCATTATTCGCTCGTTTCGCGGCAGACCGAAACGATGCTGAGCACTTTGGTGATTTCCTAGTACGCGCTGGCATCGTTCGAGAAGTAACCGCGGGGAGACATATTCATGACAGCTGAAGAGCGAGTCACCCCGGCGTTGAGAGCCTTGCCTGGCCACCACATCGTGAGCTCCAGTTTTGGCGCTCAATCGGCAGTAATGCCAACGAATAAAAGCGATATGTTCATTACGCTGTTGCGGTAACACCTGAGGACACCAGCCATTCAGTTGTGGATTAACTGCGCTTCCAGTTGATAATAAATTACGGGAATAAGAATCGTATAGGGCGATCTTTTTAGCTGGAAACAAGCTTAATATTAAAATCAGGATGTTCAAGGAAATCTCTTAACTATGACCATGAAAAAGTATTACCTGAAAGTAAAGAAAAGACACCATCTACTATTAACGGGTTTTTTACTTGTCGTAGCTGGCAATAGCGCTCTTGCCCTGGAATTTGGCGACCTCCCTAAATACGTACACGATTCAAATTGGCCGCAAGAACTTGAACAGTTTCACTGGGGTCTATACGAGGCAGGTGGAAAATTCGACGCCTCACAAAGCGCAACAGGTATGGGTGTGAATGCAGAGAAGGGTCTTGTTTATGCCCTGGTACGAAGTAAACCGCATGTACGTGTTTATAAAACGGACGGTACTCTGGTCGATACCTGGTCTCCGGAAAAGGTTGGCAGGGTACATATGTTACATGTTGAACAATCAGGCAATATCTGGATTACTGATAATCACGGACATACAGTCACAAAATACACGCCAGAAGGAGAAGTTCTGCTTAGCCTCGGTACCTTTGGTGAAGCCGGAATGGATGCTGAGCATTTTGCTGAACCTACAGATGTTTCCAGTACAGCTGATGGCAAGTATATTTTCGTTTCTGACGGTTACGTCAATAAGCGTGTGGCTAAATTTGACAGCACTGGAAAATATCTCGGCATGTGGGGCGGTAAGGATGCGGGATTAGCTGATGGGCAGTTTGTTCTTCCGCACAGCCTGACCGTGCTGAGTGAGAAAGTCTACGTTGCCGATCGGGACGGCGCGAGGGTGCAAGTTTTCGATCTTGACGGAAATTTTATTGAAGACTGGAGAGATACTATCGTGCCATGGGCGATAGCGAGCATAGCGAACTATGTCCTGGTTGCTGGTGAACGATTAGTAAGTGGCAAAAGCACAGAATCGATCGCCAGCGAGAAAGTGAAAGGAGGCTACACCGATCCACCGCTGCGTCAGGATGTTCTTATTTTTAATGAAGCCGGAGAAATAGTTAAGGAAATATCATTGCCACAGGGTAATCAATATGGCCAGGTGAGTTGGCTTCATGCAATCGACGTCGATGATGAAGGTAATATTTTCCTCTCCGACGTTGTTGGCAATCATATTCAGAAATGGAAATTAGGAAGGTCCGAGGTAAAATAAGAACTTGGAAAGAACTAATAATAGGCTATAACTTTTCCGTCTGAATCTTGTATTTCCACTACTTTCTTTTCCTGGCTGTTGCCTCGATTTCAATGAGCGCTTCATCCATTGGTAGTTGAGTCACAATGGTTCAGCACAGCCGCGGCGTAGGGGCAGTTCCGATGCATCGAATAAGACGTCGATATCCTCCTGCGACGTCGCGCGTCGAATGTCGTCGAGCTGCTGAGATGATACATGTGGTGCGACCAGCTGCAGGAATTCGAACATATAGCGACGCAGGACAGCGTTCTTCCGGTAGCCAATCCAGGTTGTGCTGCGGGGGAACAGACCCTCGGCATCAATAACCTGAAGGTCTTCTTTATCAGCACAGTCGGCCGCCATACTGGCGACTATTCCAACACCCATCCCCATGCGAACATATGTCTTGATGACATCTGCGTCGCGGGCCGTGAATACCACATCGGGCTCCAGTCCTTCGTCAGCAAACGCGCGTTTGAGGGACGACTCGCCACCGAAACTAAATACATACGTGACTAGCGGAACCTCGGCAAGATCTTGCAATGTTATCTTGCGGTCAAGCTTCGTAAGTGCGTGACCTTTTGGCACAACAATGGATCGGTCCCAGCGATAGCTCGGCACCAACAGCAGATTTTCGAACAGGTCATTTGACCCAGTCGCAACAGCAAAGTCGATATCGTTCGCCGCAACCATGTCTGCGATTTGTTCCGACGTGCCCTGGTGTAAGTTCAAACTCACCTTGGGAAAACGCTTGCGAAATTCGGTGACTATCTGGGGCAGTACATAGCGGGCTTGAGTATGGGTGGTCGCGATCGACAGCGAGCCTTCCTCTTCCTGATAATAGTCCGACGCGAGACTACGGATATTATCGGCCTCGCGCATGATGATGCGGGCGCGGTCAATAACTTGAAGGCCGCCTACTGTGATGTCGCCGAGGCTCTTGCCTTTACGAGTGAACAACTGCATACCGAGCTCTTCTTCAAGCAGCTTGAGTTGCTTACTGACGCCAGGTTGGCTGGTGTACATTCGCTCCGCGGCAGCGGTGATGTTCAAGCCGTTGTCGACAATAGCGAGCAAGTATTTAAGTTGTTGCAGTTTCATACGTGCTTTTCTCAGTCGTTCTTTATGTAACCAACAATCCGTCCAGCTTCAAATCCTGAGTTGGACATAGTGGATTCATATAACTATATGCTATATAGGCAGAAACAGCCCGTCTTTTGGACTATCCATACCCCGGATATAGTGACTGACCGTCATTTGCGGATAACCCAGTGGACTATTTTCCTGCCTTTCTTGATATTCGAAACCGCCCTTGCCTGATCGTAGGCGGTGGTGATATCGCCCTTCGGAAAGCGCGATTACTCAGTAAGGCCGGTGCCACCCTCACGATTGTAGCGCCAAATATCAGTGGACCACTGTCTGACCTTGCAGTCGAAAAAGGCCACCAACTGGCCAAGCGCAAGTTTCGATCGTCTGATGTTCTTGGCAATTGGCTGGTCGTTAGCGCTACCGGAAACGCCGCAGTTGAGGCGTCTGTGTTCAAAAACGCGTGCAGCGCTGGTATCTTTTGTAACGGCGTGGATAGCGTGGCTAATTGCAGTTACATCACGCCGGCAATTGTCGATCGCAGTCCGGTTATCGTTGCCATAAGTTCGGGCGGCGCGGCGCCAGTGCTTGCGCGAAAACTACGCGGTCAAATCGAAACGATGTTGCCAAACGGAATTTCGCGGCTCGCCGCATTGGCGCGAGACTGGCGCGGACGAGTCGGCAAACACCTGGGCGATGTTCTCGCTCGACGACGCTTCTGGGAGGCGGTATTTGAGGGCCCATCAGCCCAGCTGGCTATGGCGGGTGATATCACTGCCGCTGAAATCGCGATGTCGGCGTTACTTGAAGACTCAAGCGTCAAACAGGATGGCGAAGCCTGGCTCGTCGGTGCCGGCCCTGGAGACCCTGGCCTCTTAACCCTGCGCGCACTACAGATTATGCAAACGGCCGATGTGATTGTTCACGACAGGCTGGTTTCAGCCGAAGTGCTGGACTTGGCCAGACGCGACGCGGATCTGATTTCGGTTGGTAAATCCCCGGGCTGTACCGCTAATTCTCAAGAGCAGATCAATGCTCTATTGGTAGAGCTGGTTAGTTCTGGAAAAAGGGTTTGCCGTTTAAAAGGTGGTGACCCTTTTATTTTTGGTCGAGGGGGCGAAGAGATCGCGGCGCTGTCAAAAGAAAATTTGAAATACCAGGTTGTTCCAGGGATTACTGCTGCGGCTGGTTGTGCAGCGTCCGCGGGTATTCCTTTGACGCATCGTAACGTGTCTCAGTCCGTCGCTTTTGTAACCGCACACGGCAAAGACTCGATCGACAATCTCGATTGGGCGTCTCTCGCTCGAGATAAACAGACGCTCGCTTTCTATATGTCCGTCAAACGTCTGCCAGACCTCATGAATAATCTGATCGAAAACGGTCGTTCTGCGGCTACCCCTGTGGCCTTCATCGAAAAGGGCACTATGCCCGAGCAGCGGGTTATCCGTGGAACGCTGGGGCAGTTGACGCTCCTGGCCGAGGCGCACCGGATCGTGGCTCCCGCCATGCTCATTGTTGGTGAAGTCGCTGCGTATGGAATTGCAGAGGTGGGGGATGACCGACACACGCCCACAAAATATACTAAAACTGACTACATGATCACTCAAAAAGGCTAAGAAAATGATCTACAACAGCATTTTGGAAACAATCGGAAACACACCTATCGTACGCCTCAACCGGATGGGTCCGGACCATGTCGACATGTATGTGAAGGTCGAGTCATTTAACCCACTGGCATCGGTCAAGGATCGCCTGGCGTTTGCAATCATAAATGATGCCGAAAGGCGCGGCACCTTAAAGCCAGGCCAAACGGTGGTCGAAGCAACGTCCGGAAATACTGGCATCGCACTTGCAATGGTCTGCGCCGTCAAGGGACACCAATTTGTTGCGACGATGTCGGATTCATTCTCCGTCGAACGGCGCAAAATCATGCGCGGTATGGGTGCAAAGGTCATTCTCACACCAGCGGCGGAGCGCGGTACGGGAATGGTAAGAAAAGCAGAAGAACTTGCCGAAAAACACGGCTGGTTTCTTGCCCGCCAGTTCGAGAACGAGGCAAATCCGGAGTACCACCGACAGACCACCGCTCCCGAAATATTGCGAGACTTTGCGGGTGGGCGACTCGACTATTGGGTGACCGGCTACGGAACCGGTGGCACGATGACCGGTGCCGGTGAGGTTCTGAAAGCGGCCCGCCCGGACATCGAGATAGTGGCAGTTGAACCAGAAGCTGCGTCGCTACTCTCCGGCGCTGATTGGGCGCCGCATAAAATCCAGGGCTGGACACCGGACTTCATTCCGGAGGTTTTGAATCGGGAAATTTATGATGATCTTTTGACTGTAACGGACGAGCGCGCAATCGAAGTTTCGCGTGAGTTGGCAGCCCGAGAAGGCATTTTCACCGGGATTTCGTCGGGAGCAACTTTAGCCGCCGCTTTAGCTACAGCAGAGAAGGCTCCGAAGGGATCCGTGATTCTGGCGATGCTGCCGGACACCGGTGAGCGTTACTTGAGTACACCATTGTTCGAAGGCGTTAATGAAGGCTCAGATGACGACTGGCTGGAGAGTTTGTGATCGAGCGCATCAAAGATGCACGTAAATTTCTAATTTAAAAATGAGAAGGTACTTGTCGACCATTAGATGATACTGCGAGAGATGCGCGGTGATCGTAACAGTGTCGGTGCGGGACTCGGTTGGTTAGACTGTGAGCATGGGGACGGATACAGTACCAAATATTAGCAACTTGCCGGAGGTGCTGCAGCCGGCAGTGTCACTCTGGTTCGAAAAGTTTGCCGAGCATGACATAGTTCTCCCGGATGAGATTGCCACTTCGGTTTCTCGATTGGTCGCCTGTAGCGAGTTCGCCGCCAAAGTAGTGCTGCGCGAAGCGCAATGGTTCGCGAATAACGTGGCGTCATTTTCGAGTCCTGCTGATGATGCAGGGCTGGATAACTTCGTTCTGAACATCGCGTCGAGCGACGCGGACGTCGCGGTGGTCAAATCAGAATTGCGGCGATATCGAAACCGCTCCCTGCTGCGAATTTTATGGCGGGAGATTCAGGGTCAGGCGGATCTGGATGAAACGTTGCAACAACTGTCGCTGCTGGCAGATCGGCTTCTCGACGCTGCGATGCGCTATGCAGAAAAACAACTGATGCCAAGATTCGGCCGCGTTCGAAGCGCTACTGGTGAGGTCGTGCCGATGGTCGTTCTCGGCATGGGCAAGCTCGGTGGGCGCGAGCTGAATTTCTCATCCGATATTGACATTATATTTTGCTTCACAGAGGACGGTCAGACTGACGGCGCACGGACGCAGAGCGCGCAGGAATACTTCACGCGACTATCACGTCAGGTCATCGCACTACTAGACGAAGTCACTGTCGATGGCTTCGTATTTCGAGTTGATACTAGATTGCGGCCTTTCGGAGATAGCGGGCCGCCGGTTGTGAGTTTCGCCGCACTCGAGTCTTATCTGCTTAAACATGGCCGCGATTGGGAGCGCTATGCCTACGTGAAAGCGAGAATCGTTGGTACACGGCCGCCAGAGGAGATTGCCACCGAACTCAACGACAATATGATCAGGCCCTTCGTATACCGGCGTTATCTGGACTATGGCGTCTTCGAATCTGTGCGAGAGATGCAGGACATGATTACCGCCGAGGTTCGACGGCGTGAGCTCCAGGACAACGTCAAGCTGGGTCCGGGCGGTATTCGTGAAGCGGAATTCATAGTGCAGGCCTTGCAACTCGTTCGAGGAGGTAGTGAGCCGCAGTTGCAGAGCTGCGAATTTCAGAAAGTGTTGCCATTGCTGGTGAGTGAGCGAGGCGTCAGCCAGTCAGACGCCGACGAAATCCTCAATTCGTACAGGCACTTACGTCGACTCGAGAACTTCATTCAGGCGATTCGTGATGAACAAACGCATGAGTTGCCAGCCAACGATATAGATCGAGCAAGATTGTGCCTGGCGACACGGTCGGAATCCTGGGATGCGCTCATTGTCGAGCTTGACCGACATCGTCGTGCGATATCGGTGCAGTTTAACACCGTCGCATTTCGTGGCCGTAGCGACGAGAACCCAAAATGGCAAGTCTTCGGACGACTCTGGAATACGAGCGCGTCGGCAAGTGACTGGAGCAAAGCACTGGACTCCAAATTTGCGGACGAACTGGCAACTGAGATAGTCGCGTTTGCGTCATCATCAGCAGTACAGCAAGTCGACTCAGTATCAGGTGGGCGATTACAGCGCTTCCTTCCCATTCTGATCGAGCGAATTTTGGAGTCAAAGCGCCCGATTGTAGCGTTGTCACGAACACTGGCAGTCACTGAGAATATCCTGCGTCGCAGTGCCTACCTCGCGCTATTGAATGAAAATCAAAATGCGTTGTCACGACTGGTAGACCTTTGCGCCCGAAGCCAGTACGTCGCTGGACAAATTGCGCGCTATCCAGTTCTGCTTGATGAGTTGCTGGACCCGAGAATCCATTCCTCCGGTGTAAGCAAAGTGGATTTATCACTCGAGCTTCAGCAGCGGCTTGGCGGCGCGGGTAACACCGACAGCGAGGCCGAAATGCAGACTATCGCTCAGTTCCAGCGAGCGGTGATGTTTCGCATCGCTGTTGCCGACTTCAATGGCAAGTTGCCCATTATGAAGGTCAGTGATGCGCTGACCTGGCTTGCCGAGGTGGTGCTGGACGAAGCCTTGCGCGTTGCGTGGAACGACCTAATCGAGCGTCATGGGACGCCACACTACGTCGTGGACGGCACCCGTCGTACCGCGGGTTTCGGCATTGTGGGTTACGGGAAATTGGGTGGTCTCGAACTGTCTTACGGCTCCGACCTCGATATCATTTTCCTGCACGACTCGAAAGGCGAGCAACAAACGACGGACGGAGATAAGCCACTTGACAATATGATGTTTTTTGGAAGACTCGTGCGCCGCCTGGTGCACTTTCTGACGACTCAAACTGGCTCAGGCGAACTCTATGAAATTGATACTCGATTAAGGCCAGATGGACGTTCAGGCTTTCTTGTAAGCAGTACAGATGCGTTTGAGCGCTATCAGGAGGATAACGCCTGGACTTGGGAGCATCAGGCACTTCTGCGAGCTCGGGCCGCGGCCGGCAGCGACAAAATCGCAGACGAGTTCGAGCGCATTCGCCGAGAAACACTGTCTGACAGAGTGCGCCAGGACCAGCTCCGAGATGACGTGATCGTGATGCGAAAACGAATGCGCAAAGAGCTCGATCACAGCGACGAAAAGGTGTTCGATTTGAAACACGGAGGCGGCGGTCTAGGCGACATTGAGTTCTTGGTTCAATACCTGGTACTTAAGGCGGTAGGCTCGCATCCGGAGGTTATTGCTTATTCTGACAACATTCGCCAGCTGGATGCGTTGATCGCAACAAAGATTCTCGCGGAGGACGTAGGTACGCGTTTGCAAGATATCTACCGAGACTACAGATTGTACCTCCACTACCTTGTCCTTGATGGGCAAAAACCGCAGTGCGATGTCGGGCGCTTCACTAAAGAGCGCGATTTCGTTGAGTCAATCTGGAAGCAACGGCTAGGTTAAAGTGCATTGCCATGGCCGTGAACCAATTCAATGCTTTATAATTAGGACTTCAACTAACGAGACAACTGAGAGCGCTGTGGCGGTAAGAGTAGGCACGATTGATCAGAAACTGATTCCGGCGAATGCCCAGAATAAATACGGAGTGCGAGCGAGAGAATTGCCTTTGAGCTGTCCGATGCCCGGTATGTATTTGTGGAATTCACATCCCAAGGTCTACCTGCCGATTGAGGCGACCGGTGAAGCGAAGTGCCCATACTGTGGCGCGCTATACGAAATTCTGAGCGACGACGAATAGGCTATTTGTGTATGTCGTAACCGGCGACGCCGGATTCCAGATCGAAAAACGCATCGATCTTTCTCACGACTTCTTTAACAGTGATAAGCGCCATCGCATCCGGATGACGAATTCGTTGCCCCCAATGTAGCTGCCCGACGGGTTTCCCCAAGTACTTTTGTGCAGCATCAGGATAGCGATTGGCGGTAAGTTCACGCGAGGTAAACGGTCCGGTGCGTTCAGGATTGGACGTGGCATATAAGCCGAGCACGGGAGTGCTGAAGGCCGTCGCCATGTGCGCTGGACCCGAATCCGGGCAAATTAACAAATCCGCAGCTGCAATCAGTGCGGCGAGCTGCTTGAGCGATGTCTTGCCGACCAAATTCTCAGCCATAGCGTTTTTCGAAAGTACTGCTCCATACTCGATCTCGAGGTCACTTGTTCCACCGGTCAATATTACTCGGCATTTTTTCCCGTTGAGATGCTCAATCGTTTTCGCGTAGTTTTCGACACTCCAGTTTCGAAAGTTTCTACTTCGATTACTGCTGCAGGGGCTAATGACGACAAGCGGCTTATTGGGATTCTGAAAGTCAGCAGAAAATTCCCGTTCGTCATCACCAATCGGTATGTCCCAGCGGATCGGCCGAGGTGTAGCTCCAATGGCGGATGCAAATGACATCATGGCCTCCAGTACATGCTTGCCGTGAGCGGCTTCAATGCGACGGTTCGTAAACAGCCATTGAAAGTCTTTTGCGCGCTTGTGATCAAACCCGAGGCGAATCGGCGTTCGAATGATCGGGTAGAGGAAATTAACGCGCATCGACGAATGCATGCACAGCGCAATATTGAAGGTTTTTCCACCCAGTTTATTGCGAACGTCCTTATATGCTCCCAACCCTTTGGATTTGTCGAAGATGATAAACTCGATATCCGGGATATCCGCCATGAGTTGAGCTTCTGTCTTACCGATAATCCATGTGATACTTGCGCCTGGCCAGTTATCCTGAATACGGCGCACAACGGCCAATGCATGACATGTATCACCGATCGCAGAAAGGCGAATGACACATATTTTTTCTGGCTGCGTTTTTAGAATCAAATCCGACAATAGAGAAGGACGGACCCGTTGACCGAAACCGTCGAGAGAACCAAGAACGGCGCCATCCTATACGATAAGGCGATTATCAACCAGATTTCGGCCGAACGATTTACAGCTGGCGGCTGGCCGCACTCTGAAGTATTGACTGGATCGCTGCGTTCCGGCGGCCGTGGTAATACGATGTTCGTCGGCAATATTCCTCGCCAGTTCGTGCTGCGGCATTACAGGCGCGGCGGATTGCTCGGAAAAGTCGTTCGCAATTCCTACGTTTTTGCAGGCGAAGATCTGACGCGCTCATTCAAGGAGTGGCGCTTGTTGGACAAGCTGGCGACGAACAACATGAATGTTCCGCGCCCAGCGGCGGCTAGATTCTGTCGTCACGGCACTTTCTACACGGCAGACCTCATCACAGTTCGCATACCCGACGTGATTTCACTATCGCAATACATCGCGACCAAGGATCGCGGCGAGGCGTTCTGGCGGTCGGTCGGTCAGGCGATTTGGACGTTCCATGAGGCCGGTGTTTATCATGCAGATATGAACGCCTACAACGTACAGGTCGACAAAGACGGAGATATTTGGATGCTCGACTTTGATAAAGGTGCGCTGAAATCACCAGGGCCCTGGCAGCAAGAAACCCTCGGTCGCCTGCATCGGTCGCTGGTGAAAGTACTCGGACTGGATCCAAAACTGCATTTCCGTGCGGCGAACTGGGAGGAGTTGCTGGAAGGCTACTTCGACGCGTCGAAATCCACGTAGTAGTCCGGGTAGTCATCAGGTAGGTCTTTGAACTTACGGTGAATCCAGAAGTACTGCTCGGGACACATGCGTATGCGCTCCTCGAGAATACCGACGTACCGGCGCGTATCGGCCACAGGGTCGTCACTGGGGAAATTCTCGAGTGGTGCCAGCAATGTGATCTCATAAGTGCCATCTGGCAATCGCCGAGGAAAAAATGGAATCGCGATCGCTTTACCTAGCCGAGTCAATGTCGATGTGGCTGTTGTGTGCATGGAAGGTACGCCGAAGAAATCGATGATTTCCGCGCCCTTTCGATTGTAGCTCTGGTCTGGCGCGTACCACACCGTTCGGCCGGCGCGCAGATTGCGAACCATTTTCTTGATGTCGCGTTTTTCGATCGTATCGGTGACTGAGCGCTCGCGACCGCTGCGCTGAATTTCTGTAATGAAGTCATTCCGGTTCTTCCGATAAACGCCGTCGAACGGTAGGCTGGTGGAGAGAACGCGACCGCTAACTTCCAAAGTGGTGAAATGGGCGGACAGAAGAATAGCGCCACAACCATCCTCCTCGGCTTTTCTCAGGTGCTCGAGTCCTTTGATGACCGTAATCGACTGGAGATGTTTGTCACTAGCCCATCGGCCAAGACCCATCTCGATGAGCATCATGCCCAGCGCCTTGAAATGCTCAACGACCAGAGTATGGCGTTCTCGAGAGCTCATCTTGGGGAAACAAAGTTCAATATTGCGTTGGACTATGTGACGGCGCGAACTACCAACACAATACGCCAGCCGGCCTAGTATTCGCCCCGTTGCGAGAACGGCCCGGTGTGGCAGTAGGCAGATAAGCCGCAGCACTCCCATGGCAAACCATATTGGCCAGTATTTCGGAGCTCGGTAGCTACTAAGGGGTTTTCTATCTTCAGTCATAGCGACTGAAGTTTACTCGGACATGCCGCCCACGTAACTATCATCGACGGTTTTTCATGCGACATCGATATCTCCTCGCTGGCGGAAACTTCATCGATTTCAATGCCAACATGAAATGCGGCGAAGCTCTGTATGGCAACTTGATGCCGCGCCATGCCGATGATTCGACCGGAATAGAGTGACCGCAACTCGGTTCTCGCATTACTCATTGGATCTGTAATCGAGTCGAGCAAGTCACCCTTGCGAACAGTGCTGCCCAGAGAGACGTCGGACGGATGCCACCACCATTGTCTACAAGCACCTAGGAAGAACGATAAATCGCCCTATAGGTGCATTCTGCATGTCACGACAAGTGTGCTTCGGGGCGTGTTCTGCAGGTGGAAGGTTTGTTAGTCTAGGCCGATGAGGGTCAACATAAAGACAATCTTCCCGCTCATGATTCTGCTGTTTCTCGGCTTGATTCAGGCCGCAGAATTGCCCATTGCGGACGAGGTTATTATCGACAAGTCAGATCGTGAGCTGTATTTGCTGAATGATGGCGAGATTTTTCGCACTTTCAAAATTGCTTTGGGGATCGTTCCGGAAGGCGATAAAAAGGCAGAGGGCGATTTCAAAACGCCTGAGGGTCGATACCTCTTGGATATGCGTAATCCGAACAGTGACTATTTCTTGTCGATTCATATTTCATATCCCAACGCCGCCGATCGTCAGGAAGCGAGGAGCGACGGTGTGTCGCCGGGCGGAGCTATCATGATCCACGGCCAGCCTAATGAGCCTAGCCGGTCAGAAACCTACTACAGGACGCAAGACTGGACCAACGGTTGCATCGCCATCTCGAACTCCGACATGATCGACCTCTGGTTGATGGTCGGCGACAACACCCCCATAGAAATTCGTCCTTGATGGACCATAGGTCGGTTACTTCACCACAAATCCGTTGGTCAGAGGCTACCTAAAGAAACTACCCTGCTGTACCTGATATGGCCTTGAAATAGTCTGTGAAGGCTATATCGTTTGTATCCCTTTCATTACGTCGGGAGACGATTGCGTGAGCGACAAGCGCGAGACCCTAGGGTTCCAAACTGAAGTTCGTCAACTATTGCAGCTGATGATCCATTCTTTGTACAGCAACAAGGAAATCTTCCTTCGTGAGCTGATCTCCAACGCCTCTGATGCAGCGGACAAGCTGCGCTTTGAAGCGCTGGCCAAGCCCGACTTGCTGACCGAGGATACTGAGCTGGGTATCAAGATCGAGGTCGACAAAGAGCAACAGACATTATCGGTGATCGACAATGGCATTGGCATGTCCCGAGACGAGCTAATTGACAATCTTGGCACGATCGCCAAATCGGGTACTGCGGAGTTCTTGGAGCAGATGACGGGTGACAAGCAGCATGATGCGCAACTGATCGGACAGTTTGGCGTCGGCTTTTACTCGGCCTTCATTGCTGCGGATAAGGTCACGGTTGAATCTCGCCGTGCAGGATTAGCAGCTGATGAGGCCGTTCGTTGGGAGTCTGAAGGCGAGGGTGAGTTCACGATCGAAAACATCGAGCGCGCTGAAAGAGGCACGCGAGTTACTTTGCACCTCAAGAAAGATGAGTCCGAGTATGCCGAGTCATTCCGGATCCAATCATTGATTCGAAAGTACTCAGATCACATTGGCTTTCCCGTGTCTCTTATGGCGATCGGCGAAGAAGACACAGAGACCAAAGTTGTTAATTCTGCGACTGCTCTGTGGACGCGCTCACGGTCAGACGTGACAGAGGATGAGTACAAAGAGTTTTATAAGCACCTGTCGCACGATTTCGCAGATCCGCTGACGTGGAGCCACAATCGAGTTGAGGGCAAACGTGAGTACACGAGTCTGCTGTATATTCCAGGCGCTGCACCGTTTGACATGTGGAATCGCGAGGCACCCAAAGGACTGAAGCTGTATGTACAGCGCGTCTTTATTATGGATGATGCTGAGCAATTTTTACCTCTATACCTGCGCTTCGTAAAGGGTGTAGTGGATTCGTCGGATCTCCCCCTAAACGTATCGCGGGAGCTACTTCAACAGAATCCGGATCTCACGTCGATGCGCTCTGCTTTGACACGTCGCGTATTGGATATGCTGAAGAAGATTGCGGGTGACAAGGACAGCTACCAGACGTTTTGGGGTGAGTTCGGTCAAGTGCTGAAGGAAGGTATAGTCGAAGATCATGGTAATAAGGACAAGCTTGCCAAATTGCTCCGTTTCGCGACAACGCAGAGCGGCAACGACACCCAGGACCAGTCCTTGAATGACTATCTCGAAAGAGCAAAAGAGGACCAGGACAAGATCTATTACATTCTTGCCAAGAATTATGCGACTGCCGTGGCCAGTCCGCATATAGAGCGTTTGCGAAGCCGTGGCGTCGAGGTCTTATTGCTGACTGACCGAATCGATGCCTGGCTGGCAGACGGTCTGACTGAGTATGAGGGAAAAGCGCTCGTTGACGTTGCTCGTGAAGCGCTTGATATACCGGAAGAAGATGACGAAAAAGCGCAAGACAAACTCAATGATGAGAATAAGAACTTGTTGGAGAAGGTGCAGGGTGTACTGAGTGAGCGTGTCGCGGCGGTTAATATCAGCCGCAGGCTTGTTGATTCGCCAGCATGTGTCGTCGCTAGCGATCAGGATCTAAACCCTCAGGTACGTCGTATGTTGGAAGCCAGTGGACAGGAGCTGCCGGAGTCGAAACCGATTCTTGAAATAAACATCGAGCATCCACTCGTAACGCGACTTTCTGGCGAGGAAGATGACAACCGCTTCGAAGCGCTGTCTAATATCGTCCTCGATCATGCACTGTTGGCGGAAGGCTCACAGCTTGAAAATCCCTCACAATACGTACAACGTATGAATGCCTTTTTGCTAAATGATAACGATGAAGCTGGCCGTGGGTGATTCTGATGACAATGAACTGCGGGCGAAACTGGACGACGAGCAGTTTCAGGTAACTCAAAATAAGGGTACTGAACGAGCGTTTACCGGCAAGTATGTGGACCATAAGGCTGAAGGAACATATCGATGCGTTTGTTGCGACATGGAGCTGTTTAGCTCCGAGCACAAATTCGATTCGGGTTCCGGGTGGCCTAGTTTCTGGCTGCCACTGGCGGGTGACATGGTACAAACCAAAATCGATATGAGCCATGGCATGACGCGGAGCGAGGTGGTTTGCAAAAACTGTGATGCACACCTTGGCCATGTTTTTGAGGATGGTCCGCAACCGACCGGTTTGCGATACTGCATCAATTCCGCGTCATTGGACTTTAGGGATTCTGAAGAATGAAAAACCAACTGATAGTCGCGATTATTTCCACTTTTTTTGCGTTGACTGCCTGCAATACGGCTGAAAATAATGATGTGGCTGAGGATGAAACTATGACTAATGAAGAGACAACTAACGAAGCAACGACTGCAGAATGCCCAGTTGCAGATAAATCGGGCCTAATTCAGGTTGCTCCGGGACTGAGTGCAAGAGTCGTTAAGAAAGGATTTGGTCGCAGCGCAGTTGCAGGTGACTACGCTGATACCAATGTCTGGCTATGGCTTTACGACGAGTCGGCAGAAGACAAGCATGGCGCGTTTATCTGGGAGTCAGGCAGTACCGTATTTCAGTTTCAGCTTGGCGCTGGACAAGTGATTAAAGGTTGGGATCTTGGTGTTCCGTGCATGCTCGAAGGTGAAACACGTGAACTCATTGTTGCCGGAGACTTGGCATATGGTCCGTCAGGGCGCGGTGAAATTCCTCCCAACGCAACTCTGATTTTCACAATTGAACTCTTGAAATTGACGCCGCCGGACTAGTTTTTCTGTTGGTCCGTTTGGAGCTTAATGTCGATTCGACGGTTGAGACTGCGGCCGTAACGAGTCTTGTTGTCGGCGATGGGCAGGGAAGAACCGGCTGAGGATACGAACAGGCGATCTTTTTCGATACCGCCATGGGCGATATAGTCGCTAACAGCCGCTGCTCGTTTCAAGCTCAGTCGTTGATTCCATTCGTCACTTCCGGACGAGTCGGTATGGCCCGTGATGGAGATCGTCGTTGCCGTGCAGACGTCAGCCAGCGCGACGACTCGATTGAGGCGAGGGTAGGCTGAGCTCAGAAATTCAGCGCTGGATTCCTCAAAATTTATCTCTCCGGTGGCAAACGCCTCGGCTGCCATTGCACAGGCCTGCTTAGCGTCTATCGTCGGGTCGACATAGAGCATATTCGTGCTAACAGATACCCCCTCTGGAAGGACCATCCGGAGTGCCTTCAGACGGCTTTTCCATGCGACTTCCTTGATTGTCACTCCCCGGATGTCGATCTCATTACTTGAAAGCACCGCCTCTGAAGAGCTGGACTCAGCCAGCAGATCAAGTACTTTCACGCTCAAGTCCTCCCACCGGTCGGAAACAATGCCAAGTGGCATAAAGTCTGTTTCAAGCGAGTGCTCTGAAAAGGATGATGCTGCAACTTGCAGCAGACTCTGTTCGTGATGCGCGGACGTTGTATGGCCAGCAAGCAGCAATGTCCCACGTTGCCACCGAAAGTCAAAACGCAGTATAGGAGCGGGCAGCGCAGGCTTGTTCGATCTGTCTAATGTGGCATCGAAGTTAAGATTTGGAGCTGTGGCCAGACCGCCGATAAGTAGGACGACGGCAATACACTTAAATACTGATATTTTGGTCACGCAATTCCCGTGCTTGTCCTAACCAGTCTTCGCGGTAAATGCGGCTGCGAAGTCCCTTTAAGCAACTAGCGATACGGTCGATATCGTACTCGCTCATCTCAGCGATTTGCTGGAATCGAAATATACCCATCTCATTGAGTGTTTTTTCGATTGCCGGTCCGATACCTTTTATCGTCTGCAACTTATCGCGCATGTCATTAATAGACTCGACAATTGACCCGTCTTCGACGGTCGATCCATTATCGCGTACGTCCGCCTGGCTATCGTCCATGGCGCTGACCGCGAATTTTTCTAAGCATGCGCGACGACCTCGGAGAACCCATCCGACGATGGTGCCGATGACAGCCATAACAGCGATTACCGTGATGTGTAGAACGTTGAGTTCCGGCATCAATTGATTCCGACATTACATAAGGTCATAATTTTACAGCAATATTCACGAATCTATCCACTCTGGAAAGCTTGATGTCCAAACCACCTTATTCCGAAAGACTATTTATTGATGGCCCTGCTGGTCGATTAGAGGCAATTTTGGAGTTTTCAGCCGAACACTCACCGCTTGGCAGCGTCGTCGTTTGCCATCCACACCCACAACATGGCGGCACCATGCACAACAAGGTTGCCCATACTTTGGCTCGCGCATTCGTCCGGCTAGGGTATGCCGCGCTGCGCTTCAACTTCCGGGGAATAGAGAACAGCGAAGGTGAGTATGACGAAGGTGTGGGGGAACTTGATGACGCTTTGGCCGCCATTTCATGGATGCGCGCTCGGGATCCCGGCGCGAGACTGTGGCTTGCGGGGTTTTCTTTCGGCGCCGCGATCGCTGTAGGTGCGGCTGTCGATACCGCTGTCGACGGTCTCGTGAGTGTCGCGCCCGCAATCACTCGATGTGCATCAGGTCTTCTGGCTCAACCAGAGTGTCCATGGCTAATCGTTCAGGGCGATCAGGATGAGCTTGTCGATGTCGAGAAAACCGTTGAATGGGTAAACGGCCTGCTGCCTGGACCCGAACTATTGATTATTTCCGGTGCCGAGCACTTTTTTCATGGCAGGCTGGTTGAATTGCGCGAGGCGGTCTCAGAGTTCGTCGTCGAATCGCAGGCATAAAAAAGCCGGGCGAGCCCGGCTTTTCAGTTTGAAGAGACAATTCAAACTTCAGACCATGTCTTTCAATCCCTTAAGAGCAGAAACCTTAACAATTTTTGATGCAGGCTTTGCTTTGAACATCATTTCTTCGCCAGTAAATGGGTTGGTTCCCTTGCGAGCCTTGGTGGCTGGCTTCTTCACAACACGCATTTTCAACAGACCTGGGACTGTGAACATGCCTACGGCACCGCGGCTACCGAGATTCTTCTGAATCTGCCCATTCAGTGATTCGAAAACTGCTACTACATCCTTGCGCGCTAAACCGGTGTCGTCAACAATCTGCGCGTAGATTTCGGACTTGGTTGGGGGCTTCTTGGTGGTTGCTACCATGAAAAAATGACTCCTTCAAAATAATAAACTGGGCTTGTGCCCTCGATGAATTCTGCGCGACGATAACACATGTTTTCAATACGTATAATAGAAGAAAGGCCTTTTAATTAAGGCCTTTTTAGGGTAGTGCGAATTGATTTAGTCGCTGTAGAACTGCCGCTTGAATCGTACTGCGGAAGATGCATCCTCACCTTCGGGTTTGACGCTGATATCAAACACCAACACTTCGCGATTCGCTACGGTGGTGTCGCCGATATAATAAATAGCGATAACGTCACCGGGCTCTTCAATCTTGCGCATGGTGATGTTTTTTAGTTGACCGGTAAGATTGACGGTCTTTATGCTGACCTCAGCCATAACCGGCAAGTTATCAGATTCTCGAATTACCGAAACATTGAGCATCGCCCGATTCTTGCTGCGAACAATGTCGTATTCGCGGGCAACTGCAGGAGGCAACTGGTCGGTCGACTGGGCACTGAAGTGTATGATGTGGTTCCCGATGTCTGCGAATGTCGCACCCGCAGGTTGCGCCTCAGGCACATCAGCCGAATTACCAAGGCCACCGCACGCCGAGAGCAGTGCGAGCAGCGACAGAGAAGTTAATAGTGTTCTTTTGTTCATGACACCCACCCCTTAGTCTAAAAATACTATAAACCATTACACCCGGATGCGAAATTACTGATTGTGCTGCAACTAGACGTTCGACGGCAGGAGCCCACCAATCAGAATATTAAATGCGAACAAGCCAATGATTGCGAGCATTGGTGTTAGATCGATTCCACCCAACGGAGGGATTAATCGCTGCACAGGCCGCAATACAGGATCCGTTAATGTTCCGATAATTGCCGTAGCCGGATTGTACTGCCCTGGTGATACCCAACTGAGCACGACTCGGATCAGAATCGCGTAAGCAAAAATATTTACCGAGAGCATTGCTAACTTTACGATTGCCAACACAAAAATGTTCGATGCACTAGCGCGTCCGCCGACGATGAACAAGACTAGAAAAATTGCGAGGCATTGAAAAGTAATCGTCACGAGAACAGTGGCTGTATCCAGTCGGCCAATGGCGGGAATGAGTCGGCGCAGCGGAAGCACCAGCGGTGACGTGAGTTTAAATATCCCTTGCGCCAATGGGTTCCTGAAATCTGCGCGCAGCAGCGGCAGCCAGAACCTCAGCAGCAGAACGAGTAAATAGAGGCTGGTCAACGCGTTTACGATATAGACCAAAGCCGTGGAAACATTTGTGGGCATCAATTAATCCTTGGCATCTTCATGGGCTTGGTCCGCGAGATCTTTCGCTCGATCACGTGCTGCGGTAACGGCGGCCGTGAAGGTATCACGAAAATTGGCGTTGTCGAGATAGTCAAGCGCTGCGGCCGTGGTGCCACCCGGTGAACGCACGCGGGCGATCAACGTCTCCATAGTTTCACCCGATTGCTCGGCCATTTCACTGGCGCCTCGCGCAGTTTCGAGCACGAGAGCGAGTGCTGATTTGGGGTCGAGCCCCATATCTTTTGCTACCGTCACTAGCATATCTACCAGCAGGTAAAAATAAGCTGGCCCGCTTCCGGAAATGGCCGTTACCGTATCAATATCATTCTCGGTCGATACAGAAATAACCGGCCCAGTGGTTGAGATAATGCAGCTCGCTGCATGCCGTTCTTCTTCGGAAGTTTGCTCATTGGCGTACATACCAGAAATGCCCAAGCGCAATAAAGCCGGCTGGTTGGGCATGACTCGTACGACTGAGAGTCCACCGCCCAGCCATGTATCGATGTCACTGCTACGCACGCCAGCAGCTATCGAGATAATTAGCGGTCTTGTGATTTGCACGGCATCTCTGAGCGGCTTGCAAACCGTGGACAGGATCTGCGGTTTTACGGCCAGCACCAGACACTCGGCTTGTTCTGCAACATCCAGATTGTCTGCTCGAATGATGGCTCCCGGAAACTCATTGGCCAGGCGATCGCGATTTTGTGCGAGCGGATCCGAAATCAAAATATGTGAGGGTTCGTAGCCTGCAATCAGCATTCCACCGGCCAAGGCGCGAGCCATATTTCCACCGCCGATAAAAGCGACCTTTCCGTAGTCCATTTTTGCATCCATCCTCTAGTGTCTTTCGCCAAACAATGCGGTACCGATTCGTACCATGGTCGAGCCTTCGAAAATGGCGGCCCGGTAGTCGCCGCTCATACCCATCGATAATGTGTCGGTGTCTATTCCGCCAGAACGTAACTCATCTGCCAACTCTTTTAGTTGTTTGAAAGGTATTCGCTGATTAGCAAACTCAGTCCGTACGGCCGGCAAGCACATCAAGCCGCGCAACGCGATATTCGGTAATTGTGCACAGATAGAGGCCAACTCGGATAGTGTTGACACGTCGATGCCAGATTTCCCCGGCTCCTTATCAACATTGATTTGCAGGCAGATATTCAACGGGCCGAGTGATTCTGGCCGTTGTTCGCTCAGGCGCCGCGCCGTTTTCGGATTGTCGACGGTGTGAACCCAGTCAAAGTTCTCAGCCACGCTACGTGTTTTATTGTTCTGCAGGCGCCCGATAAAGTGCCAGACTAGATCCATATTTCTTGTCTGTGCGATTTTTTCGAGTCCCTCCTGGACGAAATTTTCACCGAAATCGCGCTGGCCCGCGTTGGCGGCATCGATAATCTTCGAAATGGACTGTTTCTTGCTCACAGCAAGCAATTTTACAGCTTGAGGGTCGCGATCGGCCTCAATAGCCGAAGATGCCAGAAAATCTTTAATTATTGCTAGGTTTTCCGTGACTCCAATCACCCTTTAGTCCTATTGTTTCGCTATATTAGGCTCAATTCTGCGCCGGGTTATAGTAAGTCTTGCCTCGTCAAAAGAGGGAGAAATATGGCCGTCGACGTAGCTCAGCTTTTGTCGTTCACGGTGAAGAGCAACGCCTCGGACCTGTATTTGTCTGGGGGCGTGCCGCCTATGATTCGCGTTGATGGTGACATCAAGCGAGTTAATATGCCGGCGCTCACCCACAAAGACGTCAATAGCATGGTGTACGACATCATGAATGACAAGTAGCGTAAGAATTACGAAGAATTTCTGCCGCTACCAAACCACTGTAGCGGCATCGAAAACCGGTCCGTCGACACAGACCCGCTTCATGGCATCGCCATCAGGCGTACTGATTTTGACTGCGCAACCAGCACATCCGCCAACAGCGCAAGCCATAAACTCTTCCAGAGACACTTGGCATGGCACGCCATATCTTTCAGCAAGTGATGCCACGGCTCTCAACATCGGCGTTGGACCACAAGAGAATATTCCGACTTCGGCGAGTTCATCGCTGGACAAGGTCGATAGCCATCGGTCAGCGAGATCGGTGACGTAGCCGTCGTAGCAACCGTCGAACCCGGCAAGAGTCGCGAGCCGGCAGGAAATCCCCCAGTCCTCCATGAGTGGCATCGTTGCAGCGATTTCGCCGTCAAGCCACGGCGTTTCAATATTTGAGCGCTGCAGCTTGAACGGGAACGGCAGCTCAGAGCCGAGAATCGCAAGCGGTGCCCAATCACCTCCTTGCCGTCTAAGATGATCCGCGATGTGGACTATCGGGGGAATTCCGACGCCACCGCCTATTAGTAAGGCTCTCGGTCGCTCTTCAGATAGACGAAATGGCTGTCCGATCGGCCCGAGTACGCTGACAGTATCCCCCGGACCTTTCGTCGATAAGCTCCGAAGTCCGTGGCCGACGATTTTGTAGAGGATGTCGAGGCAGTCGTCTTCGACACGCATGATCGATAAAGGGCGGCGCATCGGTAATGCTTCGTCACATGTGATGTGCACGAAACTACCGGGCTCTGCTTTTGCCGCACACTTCGGTGCGCGAATACGCATGATGAACTGGTTGCCAGGGAATTCATCGACACTAATTATCTCGCCACTTTCGACGTAAATTGTATTACGATTTCGCTGCGCGTTTTTTTGATCGGCAGTCGTCACCGTGCGCTCATCATCTTGCCTATGCGGTCAAGTACGGCCATTCGAACTGCAACACCGTTCGTCACCTGTTTCGTGATCACAGAGCGTGGGCCATCAGCGAGCGTGCCCTCAATTTCGATGCCACGATTCATCGGACCCGGATGCATCACGATCGCATCAGGTTTCGCATACGCAAGGCTTTCGTGACTAATGCCATAGTTGGCGAAGTACTCATCAATACCTGGCACGCCGTCAAGATTGCCGATGCGTTCGCGCTGAATGCGTAATGCCATGACTACATCAGCATCTTTTAGACCGTCCGCCAGATTGTCGACGATGTGTGCGTCTGGGAAGCGATCTGCGTCGGGCGCCAGAGCGGCCGGTGAAACAAGCCGTAACTCCCCGATCCCCATTGTCTGCAATGCTTCAGATGCCGACATGGCAACACGCGAATGCTGGATATCGCCAACGATAGCTACCACCATATTCCCGAAGTCATCGTTATGCTGGCGAATCGTCATTAGATCAAGCAAACCTTGCGTCGGATGTGACACATCAGATTCGCCGGCGTTCAGAACACTGATGTGGTCATTAACATGACGGGCTATATAGGCTGGCACACCATCGCTCGCATCGCGAACGACCATCACATCGACATGCATGGCTTCTAGGGTGTAAATCGTGTCAAGAATGCTTTCGCCTTTCTTGCGCGATGACGTGTTCACATCCAAATTCAAGACGTCCGCACCAAGCCGTCGACCTGCTAGGTCGAATGACGCGCGAGTACGGGTGCTGGGTTCGAAAAAGAGGTTGCCAACTGTGCGGCCGGCAAGAGACTGGCTGCGTACCGGCAAAGCGCCTGGCGCTGCTAGGTATCTTTCGGCGTCGTCCAACAATTGGGTTAACAGTTCCACCCCGATACCCTTGAGTGATAAAAAATGTCGCAGGTTACCCTTCTCGTCGAACTGCAATTTGGTGTCATCTGGTTGCATCGCGGGGCATTCTACTCAGATGAGAGGTATCTTTCAGCGATAAATACTGCCGCAGCGCTATCTATCATTTCCTTGGAGATTCGGCCGCGCCTACCTGCTGCTCGCGCCGATTTCAGAACCTGCTCTGCCTCGACTGAGGTATAACGCTCATCGACTGTGTCGATATCAAGCTCGTAGCGGCGTAGTTCTTCAATGAAAGACTCGACCGGTTTTTGCATTTCGCTTGGCGATCCGTCGGCGTGGCTGGGCATGCCGACGACGATACCGGTTGGGCGCCATTCCTTGATAATAGCTGCGATCGCTGCGTGGTCGACACCCTCGTTGCGATTGCTAACAACCCCAAGTGGGGAAGCGGAACCGGTGACATCCTGACCGATGGCAACGCCTATCCGGCGCAGGCCGAAATCAAATGCGAGTATTGTTCTGGGTTGCGACAAATCAGGCGTGGCCGGCTTCCGGCGAAATACTAGCGAGATCGACGCCCAGAAGACGCGCCGCGGAATCCCATCGATCCGCGAAAGGTGTACTGAACACCAATTCTGGGGTCGCCGTGACGTTGAGCCAACAATTGGCCAGCATCTCTTCTTCGAGCTGTCCTGAATCCCACCCGGCATAGCCGATCGCAATCAGCGATTTTTGCGGACCAATGCCTGTCGCCATTGCGTCGATAACGTCGCGCGACAAGGTCAACTGAATATCATCGGACACTGAAAGTGTGTTCTCAAAGCTATGCGTCTTGTCATGCAAAACGAATCCGCGTTCGGTGCCAATAGGTCCTCCGGACATAACGGGATTATTCGCAGCGACCGGGTCGACATCTTCAACCGAAAGTTGGTCGAAAAGGCTGGAGAGTTTCAGGCTTAGAGGGCGGTTTATGATGATGCCGAGTGCGCCATCGTTGTTATGCTCGCAGATCAAGGTGACGGTCGAGCTGAAATTCGGATCTTCCATGCCGGGCATGGCGATAAGCAGTTGATTTGTAAGCAAGCCATCCGAATCCATGGTCCTAGTATCGGCGCTCACGTCCCGTGGCACAAGTCAGCATTATTCCTGATCACCGAATAGCCATTTGTACTCGAAACGCACGATGTCATATTCGGCCGTCACTTCAGCGGGGAAGGGATCAAATGGCGAGGCACGTTGTAAAATGTCGAGTGCGGCAAGATCCAGGATTGTTGAGCTACTGGATTTTCGAATGACAGCCTCCGCCAATTCGCCTGATGCGTCGATGGCTACCATCAAGGTCGGGCTGCCAGTGATGTCGTCGAGCTCGACCAGCTGCGGGATATAAGACTCGCCGACAGCTTCAATTCGACGCTTCCAGTTATCGAGATACGCGGCGATTACGGATTCGCGTGTGTCAGCACTGACAATGAGCTGTCGTGGCTTATCGTCACTGATCAACATTGTTGCCTGGTCATCCTGCGGTAGCGGCAGCGTTACCTCACTACCAGCCTCCATAGTGATTGCCATGCTGGTCTCAGGCCGTGGGTCTGATCGTGGATCGATGTCAACTTGCCGATCCGTTGAATCGGACGTTGCAAGCAACTCATCAGCCGAACGCACATGCTCCTTTGCATCCAGTACAGACGTTCCGTCGTCCTGACCTTCATTGTCGATCGGCATGGCGCTCTGCAATGGTGCGGCTGGACGCACCTGTTCGGCCGTATTGCCGCCACCTTCCTGGCTCGCTTGCGCGAGATAAGCGGCCTCGTCAGGCCGATCGATCTGTTGGTTCGTATTGGCAACGATTGTGACTTCAAGTGAAATAGCGCTCGCGAACTGATTCTCGAGCTCGGGATTAAAGGTGATGCCGATGATCAGGATGCCGTGCACAAGCGCTGCTAGGAAAAGCATAGCGGGCAGTCGGTCGGGTACGGACGGCGAGTCAAGTCGCATCTTGTCGAGGGGGTCAGTATGCAGTGCTAAATTGGCCATATTTGCGCAAATAATCCGCCATTTTTCTTACATAAACAAAGGGACTAGTTCCCTGTCTCTTATACACATCTGACGCTGCCGACGAATAGAGAGGTGTAGATCTAGGT
>CAJXYT010000017.1 GCA_913063505.1 uncultured Gammaproteobacteria bacterium
GTCCAGACCTAACCCTGAACGAACATCAACAAGATGCGTTAAGCGTATTGCGTTGCAGCAATCAGTTTGGTGCCTATCTGCTTGATGGAGTGACGGGCAGCGGCAAGACGGAAGTCTATTTACAACGAGTACAGGATATTCTTAGGCAAGGCAAACAGGTGCTTATTCTGGTGCCTGAGATTGGCTTGACGCCACAGCTGGTTGCAAGGCTCAGCGATCGCCTTGGGCTCTGCCCTGCATTGCTGCATTCAGGATTAAGCGATAGCGCTCGTCTGGCTGCTTGGCGAGCGGCTCAATCAGGTGCCGCGCATCTGGTGGTCGGCACACGCTCCGCAATTTTCACACCGATGAGCAAGCTCGGCCTGATCATTGTGGACGAAGAACATGATCAGTCGTTCAAACAACAAGAGGGCCTACGTTATTCTGCCCGCGACCTTGCGATCGCCAGAGCCAAGCATCAGGATATTCCCGTCATTCTCGGTAGCGCGACGCCAACGCTTGAGATGCTCCAACATTGTCGCAACAATACTTACAAGCACATACTCCTGCCAGCGCGCGCCGGCGGAGCAAGTCCGCCAACGCTGCGCCTTATCGACACTGTTCGAACACCTGTAACTGATGGCATCAGCGAACCATTAGCGGAGGCTATCCGTCGAGCACTGGACGCCAACGGTCAGGTCCTGATTTTCTTGAACCGCCGTGGCTTTGCACCGACGTTAATCTGCAGCACTTGCGGACATATTGCCGGCTGCGAACGTTGCGACTCTCGACTGACCGTTCATTCCCGCAGTCGGCAGTTGCGATGTCACCACTGTGGCGCCTGTCGTACGTTAAAAGAACAATGCGACGAATGTGGTGAGGTCGTCAGGCCATTGGGCGAAGGCACAGAACGGCTCGAAGACACTCTGAAACATCGATTTCCAAACGCCGCAATCAAGCGCATCGACAGCGATAGCACGCAGCACAAAGGCGCAATGGATGCGGCATTGCAAAGTGCCACTTCGGGTGAGGTCGACATTCTGGTTGGCACTCAAATGTTGTCGAAAGGGCACCATTTCCCCGCCCTGACGCTGGTTGGTGTGGTGAACGCTGATCAGGGCTTATTCGGAACAGACTTTCGCAGCGGGGAACGCATGGCACAGTCGATCATTCAGGTTGCTGGCCGCGCAGGCCGCGAAGACCGTCCAGGCGAGGTCCTTATCCAGACTGCTTTCCCCGAGAACAAATTCTGGCGCACATTGATGACCGGTGGCTATCGACAGCTATCCGATAACGCTCTGGCCGAGCGCGAAATCACTCGCTGGCCGCCATTTACGCGTCTTGCGTTGATCCGATCTGCCGCGCACCAACACTCGGACGCTCACCGCCTGCTGGGCATTGCGAAACGCTACCTCGACGACAACGCTGATAACGCGTTGCGAGTACTCGGCCCGGTCGATGCGCCAATGGCCCGCAAAGCGGGTCGTTACCGGGCGCAACTATTACTGCAAAGTAGCGATCGCTCAACTCTGCATCGCGTCCTGAAGGAGCTGCGACTTATGATGGAAAGTGATCCTGCGGCTCGTAAGGTTCGCTGGTCCATCGACGTGGACCCGGTCGAACTTTTTTAGACGGGTCTATACAGCTACACATATCCGAGTAGAATTGCCGCCTCGCTCGACAAACCAGAACGCCCAATGAAACACATCGTTACAAACCTCGTTAACCAAGCGCTTCAAACTCTGCCCGAACTCGCCGAGGCCGCCGCAGACCTGTCGCTGGAATCAACAGTCGAACGCACACGCGATGCCAGCCATGGCGATTTTGCGAGCAATGTCGCAATGCGGCTTGCAAAGCCTACTCGTAAGAACCCAAGAGAGATCGCAACCAGCATCGTCGAGGCTCTCAGCGACAATGCTCAGATCGTGAAGGTCGAAATTGCTGGCCCAGGCTTTATCAATTTTCATTTGAATCCGTCGGCGTTCCATTCCGAATTGGAGGCTATCCTCGACAGCGGCACCGAATACGGTCGGCAGGCCAAGAAAGATGCTCCCAAAATTCTGCTGGAGTTCATATCGGCGAATCCCACCGGACCGTTGCACGTTGGCCACGGCCGCCATGCAGCTTACGGCGCCTCCGTTGGAAATCTTTTGGAGGCCGCCGGTTTTTCGGTACATCGCGAGTACTACGTTAATGATGCTGGTCGACAAATGGATATCCTCGGCACCAGCGTTTGGCTTCGGTGGCTGGAATCCAATGGCGTCACTGCACCGTTTCCAACAGGCGGATATCGTGGTGACTACATTCGCGACATTGTGGCTGAGATTGACACAGCCTCTCTCAAGGCACCGAAGCTCGCGGCGGTGCTGGACGGTTTGCCTGCCGATGCCCCCGAAGGTGATGCAGATGCATTTATCGATGCGCTGACTGCCAGGGCCAAAGAACTACAAGGTGATGAGGGCTTCGACTACTTTCGCCAGCAGGCTCTTGAGTCGATTCGAGCCGATATCGAAGACGACTTGACGGAATTCGGCGTCGTATTTGACAGCTGGTATTCGGAACAGAGCCTGACCAAAACGAAACGGATTGACGACGCGCTGGATGTACTTAAGAAGCGTGACATGTTGTATCAGAAAGACGGTGCCACCTGGTTTCCGGCGACACGATTCGGCGATGAAAAAGATCGCGTTGTTGTTAGAGCAAATGGCGTCAAAACCTACTTCGCCTCCGACATCGCATATCACTTTGACAAACGCGAACGCGGCTTTGACCACCTTATCGACATCCTCGGTGCTGACCATCATGGCTATATAGAGCGACTTCAAGCTGGTCTCGACGCGATGGGGTATCAGGGCAGCGATCTCGAAGTTGAACTCGTGCAGTTCGTATCACTGTATCGCAACGGCAAGAAAATGCAGATGTCTACGCGCTCAGGTCAGTTCGATACATTGCGGCAACTGCGTGCTGAAGTGGGCAACGATGCTGCTCGCTTCTACTACGTCATGCGCTCCAACGATCAGCATCTGGACTTCGATCTTGATGTTGCCACGACGCAGTCGAACGACAACCCTGTCTTTTACATTCAGTATGCTCACGCCCGCATTGCCCGCGTATTTCGAAAGGCGGACGAATCTGACATAAGCTGGAACTCAGATAACGGTCGACGCAAACTTTCGATGCTGACCACTAATCAGGAAAAGTCGTTGATGTCGGCCTTAAGCCGATTTCCGGAAATTATCGAACTTGCCGCGAAGAACCGCGCGCCGCAGACGTTAGTGCACTACCTTCGCGACCTCGTTAGCGATTTTCACTCGAGCTACAGCGCGCACAAAGTATTGGTGGATGATGCCGATCTGCGCGATGCACGACTTACCCTCTATGCCGCTATTAAATGCGTTATAGCAAACGGACTGGGAATTCTCGGTGTATCTGCGCCGGAACAAATGTAATGGCGAAGCGCAGAAAACGAAGTTCAAGTCGTCAGAGAAAACAGAAAAGTTACCCCGGCTGGTTGTGGATGATCTTTGGCCTGGCGATTGGCCTGTCCGTCGCTTTTGGCATTTACGTCAAGGATCGCGAACCGGCAGCCCAAGTCGCTACGACTGTTAAGGAGCCTGCCAGCATACAGAGTCCGATCGACAAGAATAGTGAGGTCTCCGCGACTGCGGCTGTTGAAGACAAACCCATTAAAGACCGCTTCACCTTCTACGATGACCTGCCAGCTTCCAAAATGATTATTGCGGATGAAGGACCAGTCGTTGACGAAGATGTCGAGCTAGTAGCGATCGACGAACCCGGTGTATATATGCTGCAGGCCGGAGCATTCTCCACACGCACCGACGCAGATCGCAGACGCGCTGTACTCGCTCTGTACGGAATCGAGTCTCGCGTACAACGCGCACGAGTCAAAAATCGCGACTATTTCCGGGTCGAGATCGGCCCCATCGAAGGCCTTGAAGAACTGAATATGACGAGCAGCCAGCTTCGGGAAACCAAGATTGACGTTATGCGTATCAGGCTCCGTGACTAGTTTAGTCCGCATTTTTACTGCACTGCTCGCGCTACAAATTGCGGCCTGCGCTAGCGCACCACTAACAACACTAGGACCCGTAATGGTGCCCGTCGAAGAGCTGCCAGCTGCTTTACCGCCGCCGCCAAAAGTGGACAAATCAGCGATGCGAATCAGTATCTCATCAGTGGGCGACATGATGATTGGCACCGATTATCCAGAAAACCATTTACCCGATGACGACGGTGTCAGCTTCTTGAGTGATGTAACTGCCATCATTTCCGATGCCGATATCGCTTTCGGCAATCTCGAAGGTGTGCTCATCGACGGTGGCATGCCGGGCAAGAAATGCAGTAACCCGAAGACTTGTTACCTTTTTCGCTCACCAACGCGTTATGCCGACCATTTCAAGAACGCTGGCTTCGATGTCCTGAGTCTCGCCAACAACCATGCACGTGATTTCGATGAAGAAGGTCGCACTAGCAGCATGGATGCGATCGCTGCACGGGGTATGCATCACTCCGGACGGGAAGGAGACTTCGCATCGTTGGAGTATGGCGGTCTCAATATTGCATTCCTTGCGTATGCCGTAACCAAGAATTCCAACATGATGCTGAATTATAAACTTGCTTTCGCATCGATCGGTCAGTTCGCCGCGACTCACGATCTCGTCGTCGTTTCTTTTCATGGTGGAGCGGAGGGAACAGACGCCACACATATCCCGTTCGCGGAGGAAGAGTACTACGATGAACCCAGGGGCGATGTCGTCTGGTTCGCTCGCGGTGCTGTGAATGCGGGCGCTGATCTGGTAATCGGCCACGGGCCACACGTTGTTCGTGGGATGGAGCGCTATAATGACCGCTTAATCGCCTACAGCCTCGGTAACTTCGCCACTTATTACGGCATCAGTGTTACCGGGATCAAGGGTATCGCACCAATCCTGACTGCGACGCTCGATGGCAACGGCGTTTTTGTTGACGGCCAAATCACCTCGATAATACAGCTGCGACCTGCCGGGCCAAGCCTCGATGAGAAACAAAGAGCACTCAAGCTGATTCGCGGTCTGAGTATCGACGACTTTTCAAACCCGGGCCTGCGCTTCCAATCAGACGGCAGCGTAATTCCAGTGCCTAGAGAGCCGGTCAAAAAACACGTGTTAGTCGTCACTCCCAACTGATTTAAAGTCCACGCCCAACGAACGCAGTTTTCTGTATAGATGCGTTCTCTCCATGCCAACACGCTTCGCCAGCTGACCAACCTTGCCATCGCACAACACCAGTTGTTGTCGCAAATACGAGCGCTCAAATTGTTCACGCGCCTCGCGCAATGACAGAGCCAGCAAGTCTTGCTTTACGAGGGGTTCATCCGTTGGTGTCGTTACGACACTGATTTCAGTCTCTACTTCGTCTAGCGCTATATCTTCTCCACTGCCAGATAATAACAAGCGCCGTACAAGATTTTTTAGTTCGCGAACGTTGTCTGGCCATGGGTAGTTGCGCAGCCGATTCTGTGCCGCGACGCTGAATCGACGAAACGTCAAATCTTCAACATCAACCAACTTATCCACATAGTAGTTCAACAATTCAGGCACATCCTCGGAGTAATCTCGAAGCGGTGGTACTCGAAGGTTAAGAACACTCAGCCCCGCAACGAGGTCCCGTCGCAAATTACCGCTGTCTATTGCACCCTCATAATCGGCACTGACCGTCGCGACGATCCGCGCGTTCATCTTTACAGGGGTCGACCCTCCGACGCGCGTAAACCGGCCATCCTCAATAACACCCAGCAAAATTTTCTGCGCCGTGCCGCCAAGGTCCGAAAGCTCATCAATCACCAGGGTACCGCCAGCCGCGCGCTCCAGAGCGCCAGCGACAACTTCGCCACCCGCTTCATGGCCAAACAATTGTTCTTCCACATTACTATCAGTCAGGGATGCCGCTGTAATGTTGGTCAGTGGTTCGTTAGCTCGTCGACTGAGCGCATGCATATAACGTGCAAAAGCGCTGCGGCCCGTACCAGGTTCACCGCTTAATAAAACGGTTCCATCGTGGCGAGCGTATTGCTGCACTCGCTCGCGAAGCGCCTTCATGACTTTGCTTTTACCGACAGGAACAAGCAAAGACGGCAACAGATTCTTCGCCGCTCTGGATTGTATTCCGGCTGACTCGAGTGCCGCCTCAACGGTACGCAGCAGCTTCGCAAGTGAAAGCGGCTTTTCAATGAAATCGAATGCGCCCAACCTTGTCGCCTCGACTGCCGTATCAACAGTTCCGTGACCCGACATGATAACCACGGGGCAATTCAGGTCACCTTTGTCGGACCATTCCCGGAGCAAAGTAATACCATCGGTGTCCGGCATCCAGATATCGAGCAGCACAAGATCGAACCTCCGTTTTTCATGAGCGGCACGTGCTTCACTGGCATCTGCGGCAACTGTAACTTGGTAGCCCTCATCTCCAAGTATGTCTTGTATCGACGTCCGAATATCAGCCTCATCATCTACGACCAATATATGAGAATTACTCACGCTTGCCCCCTCCTAGTTTCAGCGCGACCTGGCGCCCTTGCGATCATCTTCTCTCTCGCTGCCTCATTTAGCGGCAAATGGATGTTAATCATTGCCCCCCCATCACTTCTGTTCTTAGCGCGAATCGTACCAACGTGCTCTTCCACCAACTTTTTGACTATCGCGAGACCGAGACCGGTACCCTTTGGCTTGGTCGTCACATACGGGTCGAAGATCTGACTGGCCGATCCGGTCTTAAAACCTGGCCCATTATCTTCAACACGAATCTGAACCATTTGTATGTCATCAATCTCTGCATCTCCAATTTGCACATCGATATGCCCATCGGTCGTTCCTTCAAGCGCCTCAACGGCATTTCGAATCAGGTTATGAAGCATTTGGCGCACGCGACCCGCATCGCCCTCGACCAGCGCTATTGTTGGATCAGATGTCAGCATAATCGTGACTTCGTTTTCCTGAGCGCGATACAAGTCCACAATTTCGTGAGCGAGCTTGTCGATATCGAAACGACTGATGTCCATGTCGGGCGCGCGAGCATAGTCGCTGAACGCATTCACCATTTCTTTCATTGCCTCGACCTGCTGCACAATCGTATGCGTTGCGCGATCGAGTATTTGTGCCTCTTCCTCGTCCATGGTGCCGAGATATTTACGCCGCATGCGTTCTGCGGACAACTGTATTGGCGTCAATGGATTTTTAATTTCGTGTGCAAGTCGACGGGCAACCTCACCCCATGCGGCATCGCGTTGCGCCTGTAACAGCGCCGTGATGTCATCGAATACAATAACGAAGCCCGCCGCGTTGTCGTCGTCACCAGGTAGTGCTGTACAGGCGCAAGTCAGTACACGTCGACCAACTTCTCCACGTAACACAATTTGTTCGCGCCACTCGGTTTCGCCCGCATCAAGATGGACGCAAGCGACATCCACGAATTGCTCCATCAGCGGCATACCCTTAGCGACGTCCTTAATCGACTCACCAGCTTTGCTTTCCAGGTTAACTCCCAGAATCGAACCAGAGGCCTCATTAGCCGTACGAATTTTCAAATCAGATTCAAGGGCGAGAACGCCTGTCGACAGTCGTGCCAAAATGACTTCCAGGTTAGTACGCTCTGCCTCGATCAGAGCTTGACTGAGCGTCGCCTCGCGGCGTGCCGTCGCTAAGCGCTGCGTCATATCGTTGAACGAGCTAACGAGAAATCCGATTTCATCGCGTGACGGGACTGGCAGTCGAGTATCGAAATTCCCCATCGCAACAGCACGCGTACCAGCTACCAAATCTTGAATGGGCGCGACCAGCCTGCGAGACAACACAAACGCACCGTAAATCGCTGCTAACAAACTAAGTAACAGAACAAAGGTCAATGTGATGGTCAGCAGGTCTTTGAGGTCTTCACGAAAGAACACAAGTTCTTGATACTCGGAGAACGAGTTCTCAACACTGTTAATCATATTGCCAAGCCGCTCATCGACCGGAAAGTAAGCCTGCACAATTCTGGACTTACGCGCTCGATTGCCGCGATAGATGAATGAGATGGCAGTTCGAATCTCGGAGCTGCCCGTACTTAGCGGCTCCAGACTGACAAATGGTCGGTCCTGCTGCATTTGCAAAGAGACCTCTTCACTGAGCGGCTTGGGAAAAGTCGCAGTGGTCGAATCCGAACTGGTGGCGAGCATTCGATTGTTGTCGCCGTACAGAGTCATCTCGCTGGCGCCACTCTCTCTGCGCATCATGCTGAGCTCGAATACAACCTGCCGGTCGGGCATAACAGCGAGCTTCTGAGCCACCCGTGTTGTCGAGTAGAGATGCTGCCGTTTTCGAATTTCGATCGCCGCTCGACTTAACGTGATCGCGTTTTCGAGTCCCTCTTCAATTTGCACATTGAACCAGCTGTCGATTCCACGGTTGATGAATTGAATCGAAAAGTAGAAAACAACGATTAGCGGCAGCACTGCAAGGCCAACAAGCATTCCGACCATACGCGCTTTCAATTTCGCGCCAGGAACGTTACCGCGATAATCGCGCAGCAATCTCCAGAGATTGCCGATTAGGATGAGCAGGAGAATACAGCCACCCGCTACATTGACCACCAAAATAATATCTTGCAGCCGATCGAAATCATCAGAGCGTTGCACGGTTTGCGTGAGCAAGAACAGTGCTACCAAAACCAACGTGACACTAGCCACGCCTATCAAGGTGAAGAAAATGCGCTTTAGCGTTCTAACAGCCATTCATACCATTTACTTTGTAGCTGCCACTGACCGCGCCAGAAAAACAGAAGTCGTAATGACGCCGGGTATTGCTGCGTGTTGAGCATCGCGCGAAGACGTAGCCGATACGACTTGTCAGCAAGCAGTAATGCATCATCAATCACAGGTAAACCCTGTATCCGACCCAGCCTGTTAATCGCAGCGTACAGAGTTGCAAAGCTGTCCTGCTCTCCGCTATTGAGATTCTTGACGATATAACGCTGGCTTAGTGGCCGGTATTCAAGGGCGTAACGGATCGCAAGCTCCGCATCCACGCTATCGACGAGGAAGCGCTTTACACGAATAACCTGCATCTGCATTTCGATGGTCAGCGTCACACCACTTTCCAGCGCGGCCAGCGCCTCATTACTCAGAACGAGCTGCAGACGGGCATCCAGCGTATGCACCTCACCGACCGGTTGAGTCACGGCAGATCGAACTTCAAAGTAGCCCTCGCGTTGAACGGCGTCCTCCGCGAGACCAGCATCAAAAACGAGCACGGCCAGAAGCGCAATCACAAGGCGACGCGACTGAATGAGGCGTTTTATTGAGGTGGGCCGGAACATCAGTATCTTCAGGAATCCTTCTCTTTTTGCAGGGCCGCATAGTAAAAACCGTCCAAACCTGCCGAACCGGGCAGAATTTGGAACCCACACGCCTTTCTCCGCATTAAATCGCGGATGTTGTTATTTGGCAACATATCGTTTTCGACCGCATCACGGTGATCCTTCAAAAACTGGTTTGTCACTTCATCATTCTCCGCCGCTATAACCGAACAAGTCACGTACAACAGTGTCCCGCCGGGAGCCAGCAAAGGCCACAGCTTCTCCAGCAAAATGCGCTGCAGGCTGGCAAGGCTCTTAAGATCGCTCGCTCGTCGCAGTATCTTGATATCCGGATGCCGGCGGATGACGCCTGATGCCGAGCACGGAGCATCAAGAAGAATGCCGTCAAACACTACGCCATCCCACCAACTCTCTGGTTTCGATGCATCGGCGGCTATAATAGTTGCATCCCGACCGATTCGGCGAAGATTTTCGCTGACGCCTGAAAGGCGCGATTCGTCGCTGTCCACCGCAACCAACGTCAACTGATCACCGCCAATCTCCAATAAATGACCGCTTTTTCCGCCAGGGGCCGCACAAGCATCCAAAACATGGCCGCTCAGGTCCCATAACAGCCAGCGCGCTGCGATCTGGGCCGCCGCATCCTGCACCGAAACGTCACCTACTTCGAATCCTGGAAGGTTTTCTACTGCCTGTGGAGTTCTTAGGCGCACGGCATCTTCAACTCCGTCAAGTCTATCGGCTTCAATCTGAACGGCGTGCAATCGTTCAATGTATTGATCGACGTTGCCGCGCGATGAATTTGTCCGCAACCACATCGGTGCACGTTCATTATTGGCCCTCAAGATGCCCTGCCAATCATCCGGCCAGTCTTCTCGAATTCGATCAATCAACCAAGCCGGGTGATTCCATTCAGACTGTTCGTCTTTTATCTTTGCTGCGATTAAATCTTCACGCACGAATCGTCTCAGGCAGGCATTGACTAATCCCGCCAGTTTTGGCCGTCTCAACTCTCGTGCCGCCTCCACGGTCTCGGAGACAACAGCGTGGTCGGGAATGCGCATTTCAGCAATTTGATAGAGTCCGACGGCAAGCAAGGCGTTGATAATCCGGTCGCGCTTCCGAAGTGGCTTACTGATCAACTGGTCTATCCAGGATTGCAGTTGCCAATGATGTCTGAGGCAGCCGTAACACAGCATCCTCAACAGCGAGCGGTCGTCTGCCGCGACGCGCTGTTCGTTCTGCGCGATGGCGGTATCGAGAGACTGGCCACCACTGACGACAGCGTCAACGATCTCGGCAGAAACTGCCCTAACTTTTGCTCCCGTCGATTTTGTCATCGTAAATCGACATGAGTGACAAATGTCTGCGCGTCAGCGCGACGCTTCCCTGCTAGCTGCAGCGACTCGAGTCGCAACCCGTCGCGGCCACAGGCGACGACAATGCCGCTAGCATCGTACTGAATGAATGACCCGGGTGGAGCATCGACGCCGGAAATAACACTAGCCGTCCAGACTTTTATTCGCGATTCATCTTTGCCGAAAAAAAAAGCTCCCGGCACCGGATTGTAGGCCCGAACATGGCGTTGCAATTCGTCAGCTGGCAAGCTCCAGTCGAGGGCCGCATCTTGTTTTTGAATTTTCGCCGCATAGGTCGCCAACGAATCATCCTGCTCAATACCGTCAAGATCAGCAGCAAGAATTCCTGGCAAATCCGACACAAGCAGTTCGCCGCCAAGTAGCGCTAATCGATCGTGTAATTCGCCAGCGCTTTCATCCTCACCAATCTTCACGTTACTACTCGAAAAAACCGGGCCACAATCTAGGCCAGCTGTCATGCGCATCAGGCTCACACCGGTGGCCTCATCATTGGCGAGTATTGACGCTTGGATAGGCGCCGCACCCCGCCATCGTGGCAGCAGGGATGCATGTACATTAAGACAAACACATCTGGGAATATCGAGAATTTTTTGCGGCAGAATCAATCCGTAGGCTGCGACGATGATGATGTCCGGCTCTAGCGCCGCCAGCTCTTCTGCAACAGTGGTATCTCGCAAGGTCAGAGGCTGCAGGACGTCAATGCCTCGGCCCAGAGCATAGCGCTTCACCGGACTCGCGGTTAATCGCCGACCGCGACCTGCTGGCCTGTCCGGTTGGGTGTAGACAGCAACGACGTGGTGCCCAGCATCAACAAGCGCTGATAGCGAAACAAGTGCGAACTCCGGCGTACCGGCAAAAACAATGCGGGGTACGCTCAACGATAATGGCCTAGGCGACAACAGCGGCCTGCTGACGGTGCTCTTTTTCGAGTTTCTTGCGAATACGTGAGCGCTTTGCCTCGGACAGATAATCTACGAATAATTTGCCGTCGAGGTGATCCATCTCATGCTGGATACAGACAGCGAGCAGTCCGTGGGCCTCGAGCTCGACGTCATCGCCCTGTCGATCGAGAAAGCGAACCTTGATGTGTTCTGCACGTTCGACCTCTTCATAGTAGCCGGGAACTGACAAACAACCTTCGTCTGTAACGATGACGCCGTCTTTTTCGAGGATCAGAGGGTTGATCAGGACAAGCGGTTCATCCTTTTCGACTGATACATCAGTCACCAACACTCGCTTGTGAACGTTCACTTGAGTAGCTGCCAGCCCAATACCCGGCGCCTCATACATGGTTTCGAACATATCGTCGATAAATGCACGCAACTGGTCGTCAACGACATCGATTAAGGTCGCTTTGGTCCTAAGGCGGGAATCAGGAAATTCAAGAATCTTCAGTTTTGCCATAATTTGAACATAAGCCAGCTGGCGTCAATTTGAGTCAATATCGACCCGGTGAAACATAATTGATCAAAACAATATTTCGCGTAAAATACCTAAAAAGCGACCTAAATGTTTTACTTTATTAAATAAAATATTAGGCAATATCGCCTCAAATAGGCCCATCCGAAGGCAAATTGTGGTCGGAAATGTGAACTACAGCAGCCTCGAGCGCTCCAGAACGACATAGTATAGCAATGCCTGATAGTTACAGGCCCAAACCTACTTTGTATGAAATAATCGCAAATTATATCTCTTAGCAAAAAATTGCTAAAATCTTAGTCTCCAGCTGATCTCGGTCACGCTGGCTGCCGTATTGTTTGGTAAGGAGTTGCTCTAGGCATGAAAGAAAACGTTATCGACGTACTGATGTACCTGTTTGAGACCTACGTCGACACAGAAGAAGAGCCCGAACCCGACCAAAATGAACTGCGGCTTGAACTGTTGCGGGCGGGCTTTGGTGATAACGAAATCGAGCGCGCACTGGTATGGCTTGATGGCCTAACAGACCATCAAGAAAGTCTGAACTATGGCAATTTATCCGCGCACGGCACTCGTATTTACAATGACGTCGAGCACGAGCGGCTCGATGCGCATTGTCGTGGCTATATCATTTACCTCGAACAAACGGGAATCTTGTCGCCACCGCAGCGTGAATTGCTTGTTGATCGCCTGCTGGCGCTCGAATCTGCGGATATTGACGTCGAACAGATCAAATGGGTTGTCCTGATGGTGCTGTTCAGTCAACCGGGCCAAGAACTCAACTACGCTCGCATGGAAGACCTCGTTTTCGACGAAGGTGCGGGCTCTATTCACTAGCAGGATTACTCGATTTCCTTGACAGTTCGCTGCCAAGCACGTAATTAAACCGCGGCACAGTCCGCGGTTTCGTTTTTTTAGATCGATAAATTCTAGATATCTGGATATAAGGGCGCGAATCATCCAATGCCGAAGAATCTCGTAATAGTAGAGTCGCCTGCCAAGGCGAGCACGATCAGTAAGTATTTGGGTAAGGACTTCGACGTTCTGGCCTCGTACGGTCATGTGCGCGATCTGATACCAAAAGAAGGTGCTGTTGATACAGAAAACCAATTCACGATGAAATACCAGATCATCGAGCGTAACGAGAAACACGTTAAAGCCATTATCAAGGCATTAAAAAACGCTGAAGGCCTATATCTCGCGACTGACCCGGATCGCGAAGGCGAAGCCATTTCATGGCATTTAGTGGAGCTTCTTAAGGAAAAGGGGATTCTCGACAACATTGCAGTACATCGGGTCGTGTTTCATGAAATCACGAAACAGGCCGTGCGCGATGCGGTAGCCAACCCTCGCGAAATTTCGACCGACCTGGTTGGAGCACAGCAAGCGCGTCGAGCTCTGGATTATCTCGTCGGTTTCAATTTGTCTCCATTGCTTTGGAAAAAAGTCCAACGCGGCCTGTCTGCTGGACGCGTACAGAGCCCTGCGCTTCGCATGATCGTCGAGCGCGAGATCGAGATCGAAGCGTTCAAAGCGCGCGAATACTGGCTGATTAAGGCCGACGTCAGCAAGAATGAACAAGGATTCACGTCGCGGCTTGTTGGCTACAAAGGTGAAAAAGTCGAGCAGTTCAGCTTCGAAAATGAAGCCGCCGCGCGCGCGGTTGAGAAAACCATTATTGATGCTGCGGCGGGCAAGTTTGACGTACTGAGCGTAACCAAGCGTCAGCGTCGTCGCAATCCGACCGCTCCGTTTACAACGTCCACGTTGCAACAGGAAGCCTCCCGGAAGCTCGGCTTCAACACACAGCGTACGATGCGTATCGCGCAAAAACTTTATGAGGGCATTGCGCTTCCCGGCGAAGACCAAGTTGGTTTGATCACTTACATGCGTACTGACTCGGTCACATTGGCCGCAGTTGCACTGGCCGAGATTCGAGAGCTTATTGCGGAACGCTATGGCGCCGACAACGTTCCAGAAGAAGCACGCAAATTCAAGACCAAGGCGAAGAACGCTCAAGAGGCGCATGAAGCTGTGCGGCCCACCTCCGTAGCACGAGCACCCGATGACCTGAAAGCGGTGCTCGATGAGGACCAGTTTAAGCTGTATTCACTCATCTGGAAGCGCACGATGGCGTGTCAGATGGTACCGGCTGTATTTGATACCGTTGCCATCGAGATGGCCGCAGGGCCGGCCGACGATGGCCATCGTATGCGAGCCAACGGCTCAGTATTGGTCGAGCCTGGCTTCATGGCGGTGTATCAGGAAGGCAAAGACGATTCCAAAGATGATGACGGCGATCGTTTGTTGCCAGAAATCCAAGAAGGCGACGTTATTAGGCTCGACGAACTTCGACCGGAGCAGCACTTTACTGAGCCGCCTCCGCGATTTACAGAAGCTAGCCTCGTTAAGACTCTCGAGGAATATGGCATCGGCCGCCCATCGACATACGCCAGCATTATCGCAACATTGCAGAATCGTGAATACGTCGAGATGGATGCTAAGCGATTTCTGCCGACAGACATCGGCCGCATTGTCATCGGCTTTCTTACGGAGCACTTCACCCAGTATGTCGACTACGACTTCACCGCCAACCTTGAAGACGAACTCGATCTCGTTTCGCTCGGCGAGAAAGACTGGGTACCACTGCTTGAGAAGTTTTGGAAACCGTTCCACGCACTTTGCGAGGAGAAGGAAACGTCCGTTACTCGAGAGCAGGTTGCACAAGCTCGAGAGCTCGGAACCGACCCGAAAAGCGGTAAACCGGTAACTGTGCGCATGGGTCGTTACGGTCCTTTCGTTCAGATCGGCACCAAGGATGATGAAGATAAGCCAAAATTCGCGGGCCTTCGTCCCGGCCAGAAAATGACTGATATCGACATGGCAACCGCGATGGAATTATTCAAGCTGCCTCGAAAACTGGGAGAAACCGAAGATGGTTTACCCGTAACAGCCAGCGTTGGTCGATTCGGTCCCTACATTCGATACGGCGACAAATACGTGTCAATGAAGGAAGACGACCCGTATACCGTAGAACTACCTCGTGCATTGGAACTCGTTGCAGAGAAAATACTCGCCGATGCTAATCGCCTTATTCTGGACTTTGAGGAACAGGGCATTCAGGTACTAAACGGTCGTTACGGTCCCTACATTACGAACAAAGAAAAGAACGCGCGCGTGCCGAAAGATCGTGAACCGAAGTCTTTGACACTGGAAGAGTGCATAGAACTATTGGCTGCGGCACCCATGCGCGGCAAGCGCGGTAAAAAGAAGGTCGTAAAGAAGAAGGTCGTAAAGAAGAAGACCAAGAAAAAAGCCAAAAAGAAAATCGCGAAAAAGAAAGCCAAAAAGAAAATCGCGAAAAAGAAGAGTTAGAACCTGAATGAATGCGCCTACCGACATCGCTGCGGAAATCTTGCGCGGTGGTGGTGTTATTGCGTATCCGACAGAGGGTGTTTTTGGCCTCGGTTGCTTGCCTTACGATGACGCGGCAGTAAGGCGAGTTCTCAGCATCAAGAACCGCGATGCATCTAAGGGCCTGATTTTGATTGCTGCCGATACCTCGCAGCTCGATCCCTGGATCGACTTACCTGACGACACTTTATTGCCCGAACCAGCAGAAAATCACCCTGTGACCTGGATTGTGCCAGTCTCATCGCGAGTCACCAATCTGGTTCGCGGCGATAACAGCGGCGTCGCTGTTCGATTGACAAACAATCCGATCGTCCAGTCCATCTGCTCGGCAGTGGGATCGGCCATTGTCTCAACAAGCGCCAACCTCAGTGGCCAGTCGGTCGCAAAAGATCAGTCCGACCTTAGCCGACAGTTCGGAGGTCTAGTAGACTACATTGTGCCCGGCGAGTGCGGGCCAGCCTCAAGCCCATCAGAAATCCGTGTCCTGGCCACTGGGCAGGTCTTGCGACGCGGCAAACAATGAGCAATGAGAATTGAGCGATATTGATTTAGTAAAAGACTATCTGCAAGCATTGCAGAACCGCATCTGCGCCTCTCTGGAACATTTGGACGGGCAGGCCGTTTTCGCCAAAGATCGCTGGAAACGAGATGCTGGTGGCGGTGGTGAAAGCCGCGTATTAACTGGAGGGGCCGTTTTCGAACAAGCCGGTGTCGGCTTCTCACACGTATTCGGCAGCGAAATGCCATCGTCCGCAACAAAACATCGCCCTGATCTCGCCGGTAAGAAATTTCAGGCTGTCGGCGTGTCATTGGTGCTGCATCCTAATAACCCTTACGTCCCGACGACGCACGCCAATTTTCGCTTTTTCACGGCTGGCTCATCAAATCCCATCTGGTGGTTTGGTGGCGGGTTCGATCTTACCCCGTATTACCCGTTTCGTGAGGACGTAGTGCATTGGCATGAGGTCGCCAAAGCCTCCTGTGACCCCTTCGGCAAAGATTTGTATGCGCGCTACAAGAATTGGTGCGATGAGTATTTCTATCTAAAGCATCGAAATGAAACACGCGGCGTCGGCGGCCTGTTTTTCGACGATCTTAATGAAATGGGTTTTGACAGAAGCTTCGCATTTCTGCAGTCGGTAGCCGATAACTTTCTGGCGGCGTACGTACCAATCGTGACACGACGCAAGGACCATTCTTTTGGTGACAGGCATCGAGAATTTCAACTTTATCGTCGCGGGCGCTATGTCGAATTCAACCTGATCTACGACCGCGGCACTTTGTTTGGGCTGCAATCCGGTGGTCGCACTGAGTCTATTCTTATGTCTCTTCCGCCGCAGGTTCGCTGGCAGTACGACTGGCAACCCGAACCGGGCTCACCTGAACAAGAACTCTATCGTGACTACCTGCAACCACATGATTGGCTCGATGGCGCGGAATAGTGGACTCGTTACGTAGAGAAGCTGACAACCGCACCGGGCGCCATGACAGAAACCAATCTTGGCGAGCTGCGTACCGAGGGGCTATCTGATCGGAATATCCTTGTAGAAAACCGTAACAGTCTGGTCAAACCTAAGCCGTCTGTCGTCCACGGCACTGCTATTGTTCATACGAAATAACCCACCCCTTATAGAATTTATTACTGCTAACGCCCAAAACTGTGAATAAGACGTGGAAAAAACTGCTAAATATAGGGAAAATAAGAAATTACCGGTATTATTATTAATTCTCTTATTCTGATTAGCTATGAGTCATTCGACCCTCGGACAGTTCCCTAAAATTCGCTTGCGACGTGCTCGTCGTACCGCGAGCTTACGTCGCCTTGTCGCCGAAACCGAACTGTCCGTAAACGACCTTATATACCCAGTTTTTGTACTCGAAGGCAAAGACAAGGTCGAGCCTGTTGCGTCCATGCCGGGCATCAGCCGCAAGAGCATCGACAAATTGCTCATCGAGCTCACCGAAGTCCGTGACCTCGGCATCCCGGCGATCGCGCTGTTTCCAGTCATTGACGTTGCACGAAAAACGCCTGACGGTGTTGAGTGCAGCAACCCCGATGGCCTTGTACAAACGTCTATTCGGGCCATAAAAGCCGAGCTGCCGGAGCTCGTTGTGATCACAGACGTCGCGCTTGACCCATACACTACGCACGGCCAGGACGGGATCATCGATGAGGCAGCATACGTACTAAATGATGAAACCGTCACAATGCTGGTCCGCCAAGCACTGTCGCATGCCGCTGCCGGTGCTGACATGGTCGCGCCTTCTGACATGATGGACGGTCGCATCGGCGCAATTCGCGCCGCATTCGAAGACGCGGGCCATAGCAATACATTGATCATGGCCTACGCCGCGAAATTTTCCTCTGCATTCTACGGACCGTTTCGTGATGCGGTCGGGTCGGCGGCAAATCTCGCCGGGGCCGACAAGGCCACGTATCAAGTCGCGCCCTCAAATGCCGATGAAGCGGTGCGTGAGGTTGGATTCGATATCGACGAGGGTGCGGACTTTGTCATGGTGAAACCAGCATTGCCGTACCTTGATATTGTTCGCCTTGTAAAAGACCACTATCAAGTTCCGACCTTCGCCTATCAGGTCAGCGGCGAATATGCGATGCTCAAGGCCGCCGCAGACAACGGCTGGCTCAATGAGCGTGAAACTGTGCTTGAGTCCCTACTCAGTATCAAGCGCGCCGGGGCCAATGGTATTTTGACGTACTTCGCGATCGATGCTGCCAAATGGCTCAAGGGGTGACATTTGACGGATGCAACGACAACTGTGACCACGCCTATTGATCGCTATGGCGTCATGGGATACCCCGTATCACACAGCCACTCTCCAGTGATTCATCGAATGTTCGCGCTGCATACTCAACAAAGCCTGCAATATGAACTACTGCAGGTCTCACCCGAAAAACTGGAAACAGCCGTGCGACAATTTCAACGCACCGGAGGCAAGGGTCTCAACATAACGGTTCCTCACAAAGCAGAAATTCTAAGACTCGTCGACCAAATGAGTGAACGAGCAGCGACAGCAGGCGCTGTCAATACATTGAGTTTCAAAGGTGGCGAAATCTACGGTGACAATACCGACGGCATCGGATTGCTGAGAGACCTTGACGTTAACCTCGGTATATCCGTCGAAGACGCAAACATACTTATCCTCGGAGCCGGTGGTGCAACACGTGGCATCGTTGCGCCACTGCTTGAAATGCAGCCGAAGTCACTGATGATCGCAAATCGGTCTTTGGGCAAAGCTGAGGCTCTTGCGGTTCATTTTTCTCGCTCGGGCCCCGTGTCCGCCTGCCGCTTCAACGCAGTCCCCATTTCCACGCCCTATGATCTAATCATCAACGCCACATCGGCCGGTGTTAAGGGCGAAGCGCCGCCATATCCTACCGACGCAATTTCCGATACAACTTATTGCTACGACCTTTCCTATGGATTGAGTCCAACACCGTTTAGTGTGTGGGCCCGTGAAGCAGGGGCCCGCCAGTCCGTCATGGGTTGGGGAATGTTGGTTGAACAGGCGGCTGAGTCTTTTAATTTGTGGCGCGGCGTTCGACCGGACACCGCTCCGGTTCTCAAACAGATGTCTATCACCGCATAGTTACAATTTCTTCCGCATTCGTTGGATGGATGGCCACTGTATCGTCGAGGTCTTTCTTTGTAGCGCCCATACGCATAGCAACAGCAAAACCTTGTAGCATCTCGTCGGCACCATCGCCGAAAATGTGCACCCCAACGACGCGCTCATCCTCACCCACTGTAATGAGCTTCATCGCCGAGCGCTGTCGGTCTTCACCAAGCGCGTAAAACATGGGCGTAAACCCGGTTGTATACACCTTGATATCGTCACCATACTCTGCGCCAGCTTCATCTTCAGTCATACCAACGGTACCGATCGTGGGGTGGCTAAAAATCACCGTCGGTATCAAGTTGTAATCAAGGTGGCGACCGGCCATCCCGCCATACAGGCGATCAGCGAGGCGTCGACCGGCAGCAATCGCAACCGGAGTCAGGGCAGCTCTTCCCGTCACATCACCCAACGCATGAATGTGTTCAACATTAGTTGATTGCATTTCATCCGTTGGAACGAACCCACGTTCGTCCATATCAACGCCGGCCTTGTCGAGGTCCAACGTAGCCGTATTCGGAGACCGACCAACAGCCCAAAGAAGAACATCGACAGGACCAAACTCTCGGCCGTCCTCTGCGGTCAACACCAGACCGTCATCGGTCGAGCGAACCGATGCCGGAACAACACCTGTTTCGAGTGCGATGCCGCTTTTTCGCATGGCATCTATGAGCTCAGAGCTCAGCATCTTGTCGAAGCCTCGCAGTACACCGTCTTTTCGGACAATAACTTTTGTCTCGCTGCCGAGGCCGTTAAACACGCTCGCAAGCTCAACTGCAACATAGCCGCTACCCGCAATCAGTACACGCCTGGGCTGTTGCTCCAGAGCAAAAAAACCATCCGAAGTGATGCCGAGCTCTGCGCCAGGAATACTGGGCACGATCGGTTGGCCGCCTGTCGCAACGACGACACGCTCTGCCTGATACCGCTCATCGCCAACTGCAATCGTGTTGGCATCGATAAACTTCGCGTCGCCTGCGATATACGCCACGCCACGCTTGTCCAGGTTGGTCTCGTAGATGTTGTTCAGTCGAACAATATAGGCGTCGCGTCGCGATTTAAGTGCGGCCCAATCGTGACCTTTGACGGAAACATCGTAACCATAGTCCGCCGCATGCTTAAGTTCTTGTGCGTAGTGAGCTGCATACCACATTACTTTTTTTGGCACACACCCTACGTTTACGCAGGTGCCGCCGAGCGGCCCGTGCTCAACAACCGCGACACTTACTCCGTACTCGGCCGCACGCTGAGCATGTGCGAGTCCACCGCTACCACCGCCAACTACCAGCAGATCGTATTTTTTTGACACCCTTATCTCCTTAGTTTCCCTGCTGTATACGTCAATCGATATCAACAACGCTGTGCTAAAATGCGGCGCTTGAAAAGGAAATCAAGCACTCTATGACGAACCCATTGCTCGACACATCATCGCTGCCACGATTTAACGACATTAGTCCGGACCATGTGGTGCCCGCAATTGAGGCCATGATTTCAAATCATCGACAGCAACTCAACACCTTGCTGGACGATAATACGGATCCAAATTTTGCGTCTCTCGTCGTGCCCATAGAAATCATGGAACATGAGCTTGGCCGTGTCTGGTCACCCGTCAGTCACTTGCAAAGTGTACTTGGATCGCCCGACTGGCGTGAAGCATTCAATCAAGCGCTCCCCTTACTGACCGAACATGGCACCGAAATATCACAGAACACTCGATTGCAGCAAGCTTATGCAAATGTCGGTGAGTCATTTCTAGCGGGTGCAAGCGAGTCCGAGCGCAGCGCTGTCAATCACGCGTTGCGAGATTTTCATCTGGCAGGCGTGGATCTTCCTAAGGCTGACAAAGATCGCTTCAAAGAGATCATGCAGGAACTCGCCGCGGCCCAAGCGAGCTTTGAGCACAAAGTTCAGGACGCGTCGGACGCCTGGTTTCTTTGCATTCTGGATCCCGAAGAACTCGTCGGTGTTCCACAACAGACTCTGGACCGCGCCAGAGAAGAAGCAAAACAAAAAAAATTGGACGGTTGGCTTCTACTCCTCAATTACCCAAGCTATAACGCGATCATGACTCATGCTCATGACCGGCACTTGCGCGAAAAAATGTATCGAGCGTGGGCGACCCGTGGCTCAGATCAAGGCGATAGTCCTGACTGGGACAATAGCGATAACATTGAGAAAATTTTATCGCTGCGTCACGAAGCGTCCAATCTCGTGGGCTTTCAAAATTATGCTGAATATTCCCTAGCAACGAAGATGGCAGACTCAACAGACCAGGTGCTCGATTTCTTGCGCGACCTGACCGCCAGGTCGCGCAGCGCTGCTGAACAGGAATTGGCAGCATTGCAGGAATTTTCCGGCATGGATCTTCAGCCATGGGATATCGCATTCTGGCTCGAGAAATACAAACAAGCCAAGCTCTCTTTTTCGAATGAAGAGTTACGGCAGTACTTTCCGGCAACTACGGTTATCAAGGGACTTTTCGAGCTGGCGGCGAGACTCTACGACGTTTCTTTGGTCCAGGAGAGCGATGTCGCTGTCTGGCATGAGGATGCCCGCTACTTCCGAATCGAAGATTCGGCTGGTCAGGTCATTGGTGGGTTTTATACCGACATATACGCTCGCAATGGCAAGCGTAACGGCGCCTGGATTGACGAATGCATCAGCCGTCAAAGCCTTAATGGCAAAACCGAACTGCCAGTCGGTTATCTCGTCTGTAATTTTCCGCCGCTTGACGATACCGGCCTATCGCTACTGACTCATGATGATGTTGTGACCTTGTTCCATGAGTTCGGCCACATGCTGCACCACCTCTTAACACGAATCGACGTGCCCAGCATTTCCGGAATCAATGGCGTACCGTGGGATGCTGTGGAGTTGCCAAGTCAGTTCATGGAGAACTTCGCGTGGAGCTACGAGGTTCTGAACAAATGCTCGTCGCACCCGGAATCGGGCGACCCACTACCGAAGGAGCTATTCGACAAACTGGAGCAAAGCCGTAATGTTGGTGCGGGACTCGCTATGCTGCGACAGCTGGAACTCGGAATGTTCGACTTTCGACTGCATGCTGAATTCAAGCCTGAAGCGCCCGTTCCGGTTCTTGAGTTACTTCGTAATGTGCGTGACGAAGTCTCACTGTTGAACCAGCCCGACTACAATCGATTACCGCACGCATTTACGCATATATTCGCCGGCGGTTACGCTGCGGGCTACTACAGTTACAAATGGGCGGAAGTACTCGCGGCTGATGCGTTTTCAGCATTTGAAGAGTCAGGCATCTTTGACCCGTCGACAGCACAGCGTTTCCGCACTGAGATTCTTGAGGTTGGGGGCAGTCGCGACATCATGGATGCCTACGTTGCCTTTCGCGGTCGGAAACCAACGACAGATGCCCTGCTTCGTCAAGATGGAATTTTATCCGAATGAAAATTGCGACCTGGAATGTCAATTCCATGAACGTTCGGCAGCCCCACGTTATTGAGTGGTTACAGAATCACGAACCCGATGTGCTGGTTTTGCAGGAAATCAAACAAGTAACCGAGAAATTTCCGGCCGAGAAATTGAAAGCGATCGGTTATCACTCCATCGCGAGTGGGCAAAAAACCTATAATGGTGTTGCCGTCATCAGCAAGACGCCCGCGACAGACCCGGTCATTGATTTTCCGGATCTTGAAGACCCGCAGCGCCGCATTCTCGCGACGACGATTAATGGCGTGCGAGTGATCAATCTGTATATACCCAACGGCTCTGAGGTCGGCTCCGACAAGTACGAGTACAAGCTCGGCTGGTTAGCATCTTTGTACCGCTTCATCAAAGCTGAGATGCAAGAGCATGACAAGCTGGTCGTTCTTGGCGATTTCAATATCGCACCAGCCGACGCGGATGTGCACGACCCGGAAAAATGGGGCGAGGCAATTCTTTGCAGCCCCCCGGAACGAAAGGCTCTATCTGATCTCTTGGACCTCGGTCTTACTGATGTCTTTAGAAAGTTTGAACACCCTGAAAAAACTTTCAGTTGGTGGGATTATCGCGCCGCCGGTTTTCGTCGCAACGCAGGCCTCAGAATCGACCTGATTCTGACCACTGACACAATGACTGAGCGCTGTACTGCGAGCTACGTCGATAAGGAACCAAGGGTTTGGGAGCGCCCCTCAGATCACGCTCCCGTTGTCGCCGAATTTGATTTCTAAAGTAAATTACTCATGATGTTGCTCCTCTCGCCATAATCGAAGCGCGTGGTATTCAGAACGCTTAAGGCGCCGATTCGAGAAGAAAGCCGCAAGGGCCGCCGCGCACGCCGCATAGAATCCGTCGGCTACCGTCAGGACCTCATCAAAAAATACTGGCCAAGTCATGCTGGTGACCGCCGACAGGACTTGCACTGTTCCGATTCCGAGTTGTTCTGCCGTAACGGATGCTGCCACGGCAGCGTTAGCGAAGAGTGCCCCTGTCAGCGCCAGCACTATAGCTGTAACTGGAAAACGCCAGTCCGTACCGCGGCCAGCCAATCGAATCGCATGACCAAGCAGAAATCCCAGGACGACGGTTAGCCACGGAAAGACTCGATCGGTCAGCTCGGACAATGTAATCCAAAGAATGCTGAACACAGTAATTGTAATAAGCCCTGCGACAATGGCGCTGCGTATTGATTGAGCTTCGACCAACAGATAGCCATCCGCTGATGTCACCTGTACAGGATCACCGCTTCCATGTTTTTTCCGCAGGCGCAGGGGCTGTTGATTCATCGCTTGGTCATCAAGGTATTACCTTAAGGCTATCGTCAAGACTCACAACGAGCTCAGATACTGCGGCGGACTCGATTGAAAGCTCTTCATCTGCGCTCGCAACAGCTGAGATCAGTCTTCGACTAAGAGTCGCAGCCCGATAATGTTGCGGTAACGGCAGCTGCAAACACTGCATTACAGAATGTTCGTCTTTGCATGATATTGCTCCAATAAGGGGTCTGCGCAAAGTCGAACACAAAAGAGTTTTTGAAATGCTGACATTAAAAATGTATTAGGTGAGTCCGGCATTCCTTAGTGGCAATTCACGTACCCGCTTACCGGACGCCGCGAAATACGCGTTGACTATCGCTGGGGCTACGGGCGGGACTCCCGGTTCACCAACGCCGCCCGGAGGTGCGTCAGACTCTATGATATGGCTATGAATTTCAGCTGGCACCTCGCTCATGCGAGTCATCGGATATGTATCGAAATTGCCTTCCACCACACCACCATTGCTTGTAGTGAGCTCTCCATGCAAAGCGAGACTCATACCAAAAATCCCGGCGCCTTCCAGTTGTGAGTGAACACGGTCCGTGTTGATGACGGTACCTGCATCGATCGCAATCCAGAGTTCATGCACAATCAGCATCCCGTTCTCATCTACGCTGACTTCTGCCACTGCACCAACGTAGGAGACGAATGAACGATGTACTGCGATACCCAATCCGTGACCTTCAGGTAATTCGCGGCCCCAGTCCGCCATGTCCGCAACTTTTTCTGCGACCGCACTCAGGCGTCCTGTATCGACAGGATGTGTGGCAAGGTCATGTCCGTAGTTCGTGTACTTCCCGCCGTCTTTCGTCGGATCGATCTTGCGGGCCGGCCCGATCATCTCGAGCAGGTGCTCTTTCGGGTCCTGGCCTTTAGCGTGCGCCAGTTCATCGACGAAGCCGCAGGCACCGAAGGCATGAAATACGTTGCACACCGATCGTAACCAGCCGATACGAAGATGCGCTTTAGCATCACAGGTTTCGATTCGCATATTGGGTACATTCCACGGAGCGTCGAGCAAGCCAAGGTCAGGCTCGAACCCACCTGGGCCAGTCACGTTTGGTGCGAAGGTCGAGGTAATTGAAGGAAAACTGCTGCGGTGTAACCAGCTCTGAGTTGTGCCATCCTCGTCCATGCCTGCACGAAAATACTGTGCCGCTACAGAATGAAAATAGCCATGCCGAATATCATCTTCACGTGACCAGGCAACCATAACTGGTCGGCCCGTTTCACGAGCAAGCCAAGCCGCTTCTGCAATGAAATCGGGTTTCGACTTGCGACCGAATGCGCCGCCGAGCATGGTGACATTCATTGTCACTTGCTCTTTTTCGATTCCCAGTGTCGCGGCAACAGTGTCACGCGCCGTCTGCGGGTCCTGCGTTGCCGCCCACACTTCACAGCTGCCGTCTTCGTTGACTATCGCTGCCGCAGCAGGCGGCTCCATCGGAGCATGCGCGAGGTAGGGCGTGTAATAAACCGCCTCAAGCTGGCTATGTGTTTGGGCATCAGCGTCACCGCGAGCCATAATAGTGGCGCCCGGAGCAGACGCCGAGGCAATCAGGTCTTCCTTGTACGCCTGACTCTCATGCGCTGCATTTTCACCGCGGTCCCACTCGATCTCGAGTGCCTTGCGACCCTCAGCGGCAGACCAGGTGTTGCTGGCAACCACGGCGATACCGCCCTTAATATTGAAAAGTGGAGGCGAGGTCGGCTCCGGCATTCGGATGACGTCCACGACTCCCGCAACCACTCGTGCAGCCACATCGTTAAACGATGTCACCGTACCGCCGACCGCGGGGCATCGCTCGATTGAGGCATAGAGCATGTTCGGCAACACGGTGTCGACTCCGTACTTGGCCTGGCCGGTAGTAAAGGCTCTCCCATCAATAGTGTCTATTGGCTTGCCGATATAGCGGTAGTCTTCTCGAGCTTTCAGGGTTGCTGTTTCCGGTTGAGGCATACCAATGGCCGTCTCGACGAGTTCGCCGTAACCGGCTGATTTACCAGTGCCCTCGTGGTGCACGGCGTGTTCGCGTGCCACACATTCATCTGCCGGAACCGCCCACATCACCGCGGCGGCGGCAATCATCATGTCGCGTGCAGTTGCGCCCGCATTTCTCAGTAAATCGAAATGTTTGCGGATGCTCGTAGAGCCGTCGGTATTCTGGTCCCCATATGTCTCGTGGCCGACAGCCTGGATGACCTCGACCTTGTCCCAGTTAGCCTCCAGCTCATCAGCAATGATCTGCGGTAATGAGGTGCGAATGCCTTGGCCCATCTCTGAGCGATGGCAAACTATTTCGACAACGCCGTCATTGCGAATGTTGACATAAACATTGGGCGCTACAGACGCGCTTGCCTTGGCCGCTGGGCCCACAGGGGCCTCATCCGGCTGGCAGGCACTGGCAAACGTCAAAGCGAATACAAGGCCTCCACCTGCCTGACCTGTACGTTTCATGAATTCTCTGCGGCTGATTTTATGGAGTTCGCTCATGACTGATCTCCTGCAGCACGGTGTATCGCTTTGCGAATTCTCGTGTAGGTACCGCATCGGCAGATGTTGCCACTCATTGCCTCGTCAATATCGGCGTCGGTGGGATTGGGGATGCGATTCAGAAGGTCTACCGCACTCATTATCTGGCCAGACTGACAGTAACCACACTGGGCGACATTCAGTTCTCGCCACGCAACCTGAACCGGGTGGTTGCCGTCCTTGGTCAGACCCTCAATCGTCGTGACTTTGGCGCCTTCGGCCGCCGATGTTGGAAGTACGCAAGAACGCATCGGTTGCCCATTAATATGGACGGTGCAAGCTCCGCAAAGTGCTTTTCCGCAGCCATATTTTGTGCCTGTTAACCCGGCGATTTCGCGAATTGCCCACAGCAGCGGCATGGCTGGATCAACATCCAGACTCAATTTTTCACCGTTAAGCTCGAACTCAATAGCCATCGCGATAACCCGTGGTTAATTAATTGGTGGACTTTAGATAATAGCGCAACCAGACTTCCAGTGGGACAAGCATTCTCCAATGCGTTCGTTGTTCAGGGCCGCGCGCAGCTAATTCACTCGTTATTCGAACGTAACTAAATTTAGTTGGATATAAGAGTTTTTTTA
>CAJXYT010000018.1 GCA_913063505.1 uncultured Gammaproteobacteria bacterium
CCCTTTTATATTCCTGGCTCAGACGCATTTCTTTAGTAGCTTTCGGCTTGACTGGCATCCGTATGGTGGCAAGTTAAATAATCCGTCGCTGGGCAGAGAGATAGATCTAATGAAGAGCATTTTCTGTTGCTCTATCCACTTCTGAAGATTCTCGTGAATTGAATCGAACTGCTTACCTATTATGCTATGCGCCTCATCAATCAATTCACCTCATCGAAAGCAAGCGTGCCAGCTTTCGCCACAATGGTAATATGCGTCGCTTATGGTGATGCCCATTGAAACTCAGGTCGCGAACAAGCGAGTCATTCTCGGGCTCTCAGGGGGTGTGGATTCCGCTGTGGCCGCTATCTTGCTGCAGAGAGCTGGCGCAGATGTCCAGGCCTTGCATATGACCAATTGGGAAGACGACGATGGCTACTGCACCGCTGCAGATGATCTCCAAGATGCCCGGAATATTTGTGAGCAATTGGGTATTACTCTGCACCACGCTAATTTTTCGAAGCAATACCGAGATCAGGTGTTCGAGTATTTCCTGAGAGAGTACAAAGTCGGGCGAACGCCGAACCCGGATGTGCTTTGCAATCGCGAAATCAAGTTCGGTGTGTTTCGAGACTATGCCAAACGCCTCGGCGGTGATCTACTGGCAACGGGACACTACGCACGATCCGATATCGTCGACGGTATTGGGGCATTATTTAAGGGTGCTGATCCTGGCAAGGACCAAAGCTACTTCCTGCATGCCGTCAGTTCCGATGCATTAGCTGAAACCGTTTTCCCTTTGGGTGATATTCAAAAGGATGAGGTACGACAGATTGCACGCGATTCCGGCCTCACCGTTCATGACAAGAAAGACAGCACGGGCATCTGCTTCATCGGCGAACGTCCTTTTCGAGAATTTCTTGCGACCTATCTGCCAGCAAAACCCGGCCCTATGGTGACTCCAGGTGGCGAAGAAATTGGTATCCATCAGGGCTTGATGTACCACACACTCGGTCAGCGTCGAGGGCTTCAAATCGGTGGTCGCACTGACCGCAGTGACGAACCTTGGTATGTCGTTGGCAAGAACCTCGAGAAGAACGAATTGATCGTCGCCCAGGGTGAGCACAAAATGCTGTTTAGCAATTCGCTGCTGGCCACGGACGTGAGCTGGATCGGTGCCGCGCCTATGGGGCTCGCCGAAGGACTGCGATGTCGCGCCAAGGTTCGCTATCGGCAGGTAGATCAGGACTGTGTTGTCCAAGTACTGAATGACGGCACAGCAGAGGTTCTTTTTGGCGAACCACAAAAGGCTGTCGCACCGGGGCAGTTCGTTGTCTTTTATGATAACGAACGCTGCCTAGGCGGTGCGGTGGTAAATAAAATAGGATAAGCAGATTCCCTGCCCATTCGCTATAATGCGCACCCCCTGCGGCCGTCTGGCCGCTCTGTACAACCCGAATTCCGGAGAGACAACATGACTGACAGCTTTGGCGCACGTGGAGCGCTTGAAGTCGGCGGCAATGAATACGAAGTTTATCGCCTCGACGCTGTGAAAGAGGGCCACGTAGACCGCCTTCCCTACTCCCTTAAAGTTCTGCTTGAGAATCTGCTGCGCCACGAAGACGGCCGCGATGTCACTCGAGACGATATTCTGGCACTTGCCAACTGGGATCCGAAGGCAGCTCCAAGCACCGAAATATCGTTTACGCCCGCTCGCGTCATATTGCAGGATTTCACCGGTGTCCCTGCTGTTGTCGATCTCGCAGCGATGCGTGACGCTGTCGTAAAGCTTGGTGGATCCGCTGCCGACATTAATCCATTGTCGCCCGCCGAACTCGTTATCGATCATTCTGTTCAGGTCGATAATTACGGCGCTGCAAACGCTCTGGATCTCAACAATAAAATTGAATTCCAACGCAACAAAGAACGCTATTCATTCCTGCGATGGGGTCAGTCTGCATTTGAGAATTTCCGTGTTGTACCGCCAAACACAGGCATCGTCCACCAGGTCAATCTTGAATACCTGAGTCGCGTCATTTTTGATGTGGATAAGAACGGCACCCGCTCAGCCTATCCGGATACCGTCGTTGGTACGGATTCACATACAACGATGATCAATGGCTTGGGCGTGCTCGGCTGGGGCGTCGGTGGTATCGAGGCTGAGGCTGCAATGCTGGGCCAGCCAATTACAATGCTGATACCAAATGTCGTCGGCTTCAAACTGACTGGTAAGCTTCGTGAAGGCACAACCGCGACCGATCTGGTCTTGACTGTTACCGAAATGCTTCGCAAAAAGGGTGTTGTTGGCAAGTTCGTCGAATTCTTTGGCGACGGCCTCTCGCATATGCCGTTGGCTGACCGCGCGACGCTCGGCAATATGTCTCCTGAATTTGGCTCCACTTGTGGAATTTTCCCAATTGATGGCGAGACGATTCGATATCTCGAGCTCTCTGGACGTGATGCTGAACAATGCGCGCTGATCGAAGCCTATGCCAAAGAACAAGGTATGTGGCGCCACGAAGGCGAGCCGGATGCGCTGTACAGCGATACACTCGAACTCGATATGGGCGACGTTGTGTCCAGCATTGCCGGACCCAAGCGCCCGCAGGATCGAATCGCGGTGACCGACGCCGCTAAATCCTATGCAGGCATCCTTGAATCAGCGATTGCCGATCGCCCAGAAGGCGGCACCGGTATTGCCAACATTAATGGCACTGATACCGAGATTCGTGACGGTGCAATTTTGATCGCTGCGATCACCAGTTGTACAAACACCTCAAACCCGGCCGTTATGTTGGCCGCTGGATTGGTTGCACAAAAGGCTGCTGCAAAGGGCTTGAAAGCCAAGCCATGGGTAAAAACGAGCCTCGCACCAGGATCACGCGTTGTAACCGACTACCTTGAGAAATCGGGCCTGCTTGACGACCTTGGTACCATTGGATTCTTTAACGTTGGCTACGGGTGTACGACCTGTATCGGCAATTCGGGCCCTCTCATGCCAGAGATCGCCGCAGCCGTGGAAGGCAATGATATCGTTGGGACAAGTGTTTTGTCCGGAAACCGCAACTTCGAAGGTCGCATCCACGCCTTGGTACAGCACAACTTCCTAGCATCGCCACCACTCGTAGTTGCTTACGCAATTGCAGGCAATATGGACTTCGATTTGCTTAACGATTCGCTTGGCGATGATCAGGATGGCAATCCGGTCTATATGAAGAACATCTGGCCAACACAAGCGGAAGTGCAGGACGCTGTAATCAACAACATCGACTCGACCATGTTTAAGTCGAGCTATGACAGCGTGTTCGAAGGCGACGCTAACTGGAAAGGCATCGACTCTCCTGAGGGTGAAATCTACACCTGGGATGCCGACACCACTTATGTAAAGAATCCGCCCTACTTCGAAGGCATGTCCAAGACCCCAACCGCGGTCAGCAATATTGAAGGCGCTCGCGCCCTCGCGATGCTGGGCGATTCGGTTACAACCGATCACATCTCACCCGCCGGCGGAATTGCCCTGGATAGCCCAGCTGCTGAGTATCTGAAGGCTGAGGGTGTTGAACCGCATAACTTCAATTCCTACGGCTCGCGCCGCGGCAACCACGAAGTCATGATGCGCGGCACGTTCGCAAATATTCGTTTGCGTAACTTGCTGGCCCCCGGAACCGAGGGCGGTTGGACCTGCCATCAGCCAAGTGGCAAGCAGATGTCGATATTTGACGCGTCACTAAAGTATCGCACTGAAGGAACACCCCTGATTGTCATCGCAGGTAGCGAATACGGCACGGGCTCCTCACGTGACTGGGCCGCGAAAGGCACGGTGCTTTTGGGAGTCAAAGCGGTCATCGCCAAGAGCTTCGAGCGTATTCACCGGTCCAATCTGATTGGAATGGGCGTTCTTCCACTGCAATTTATGGAAGGCCAGGACGCTATATCTTTAGAGCTTACTGGCACCGAAATATATGCCATTAGTGGCCAGACGGATCCCGATGCCAAAACGGTAAAGGTCACGGCCACTTCCGCTGGCGGTCATATAAGTAGTTTTGAAGCGCTAGTCCGAATTGACACTCCTAAGGAGCGCGATTACTACGAAAATGGTGGTATTTTGCACTACGTCCTGCGTCAGCTGGCAGCGTAGAAATTCCTAAATCCTAGTAAATACCTACCCAGGTTGGAATACTCTTCCAGCTGCTACTCAGGTCTTTGTCCAGCTGCCTGTAGTTCGGCTCATGTTGCTCGACAAGCTGCCAGAATCGTTTTGAGTGGTTCATATGGCGCGCGTGACAAAGCTCATGAATCATGACATAGCGAAGATGTGCTGGATCCAGAAACATCAAACAATAGTTCAGGCTGATCGTCCCAGTGCTGGAATGGCTTCCCCAGCAGGTGCGCTGCCCACGAACATGCATTTTCAGGAAAGAGTTTCCGGTCCGGGCCGACAATGACGATAGGATAGGTGCGTATTCGGCGCGGGCCAGACTGGTCAGCCAGCGCTTCAAGGCGGCAACACACAATCCTTCGTCACCGGTCTTGCCGGTCAGTAGTAGTACCCCATCCTTCGCGCGATACTTAACTGCTGTCGCGCTTCTCTCAGGCTGATATCGAACCTCAAACTGCTGGCTGATGCCATCAAGCTGCACAGTATCCGGCAATTTGAAGGGTTCTGGTGGATGATCTGCCGCAAATTGCTGTCTGGCCTTTTCTATCCAGTCTCTGTGGGCTTCAACGAATTCGCGAACATCGTTGGCATTCGTTCGTTTCGGAACGACGACCTCAACCCGACCTCTCGGGAAGACCTTAATCGAAAGGCGTCTTGCCCTGCCGCTTTCGCGCACAGAAAAGCCCGACATTGAGTCGGGCTCGTCCGCGCCTCTAAAAAGAGAAAGTTGATTAGCTATGCCTTGCACAACACCTATTCTACTTAAAATTAAGGCTTATCGCCGCTAAAGCGTACAGCATCCTCCATCGACATGACGCCTTTGACTCCGCCGACATTCGTGGATTCGCTGATAAACCGATCCACTTTTTCTCAAATGCCATGCCGTCTACAACGATGGATTTGGGCCCAATAACAAAACGAGGCTTACGCTTCTTATCCTCTTGCGGGCGAAAAATTTTCAGGGTCAACCTTACTACTGATTTTGTGATCATTCTGTCATTTTCCCGAATCCCTGCGTTTGTTTCATACCCATTAGATACCGCTAATACATGAATTCTTGCAACTGCTGTGTAGCGCCTTTAGCGCTAGCAGGAGACGATACTATTCGCTACCCTTACAGCATGACCATCGCCCTCGAAGCTCGCAATATTCTGAAGCATTATCCAGGCGTTCGAGCCGTAGATGGAGTCAGCTTCTCGGTACCAGAAGGTATCTGTTTTGGACTTCTCGGGCCAAACGGGGCCGGTAAGACCACAACTGTCGAGATAATCGAAGGAGTCACCCCGGCTACGTCCGGTGAGGTCCTCTATTACGGCGAAATCGCCGGCTCAAAGTTCAGACAGGAAGCAGGAATTCAGTTTCAGAACACCGCCCTGCAGGACTTCATTACCGTTCGCGAAACCATCGAAATGTTTCGAACGCTTTATGACCGGCAGGCCGATTTCGATGAGTTACTCGAGCGATGCTCGCTTCGCGACTTACTCGACCGCGACAATCGCAAGCTGTCCGGTGGGCAGCGGCAGCGACTGTTACTTGCTGTCGCACTAGTCAATCGGCCGCGACTAATTTTTCTGGATGAACCGACAACAGGTCTGGATCCACAAGCACGCCGAAATTTCTGGGATTTGCTGCAAGATATTCGTGCCGGTGGTTCAACGATATTGCTAACGACCCACTACATGGACGAGGCGGAAGTCTTGTGCGATGAAATAGCCATAATCGATGCCGGGAAAATCATCGCCCAGGATTCTCCGGCCGCATTGCTGCAAAAACAATACGACGGCCTGATCATCGAGTTGCCGATTTCTGACCTGACCAACAATCTGTCTGGCATTGAGCACACCGTCCTAGATAATCTCGGGATCATTGAAGTGGTTACGACGGATGTTGCTGAAAGTCTGAAGGCATTGACGCCACATGTAAGCAATCTCAATCAGATAAAGATTCGACAACCAAATCTTGAAGATCTATTTCTTGATCTAACCGGTCATTCTTTACGGGCATGACAGTGAAACTTAGACGCATATATGCAATCTTTAAGGCGCGCAATCTCGAATTTCTGCGCGACCGTGCGTCGCTGTCATGGAATTTGATACTGCCAGTCGCACTGATATTTGGTTTGTCATTTACGTTCAGCAACGATCGCGACTCATACACCGTTGGCGTCCTGCAAAGTGATACCAAGATAGAAGCCGCTGTCCACCCATTCCTTGAAACTCATTACATCAATTTCGTTGCCTACGATGACATCGATATCGCCATGCAGAAAATCGCTCGCCATCAACTCGATCTATTAGTTAAGTTTGGCGATACTCCAAAATACTGGATTAATCCAGAGTCCTCGAAAGCTTATTTCGTCGAAATCGCTTTGCTGCAATCCGAATTGCCGACAGTGAATATAATCGAAAAGCAGCAGATTGAGGGTGTTTCTGTTAGATACGCAGACTGGCTACTTCCGGGCATCCTGGGCATGAACATGATGTTCAGCTGCTTGTTCGGTGTCGGCTATGTAGTCGTACGTTATCGAAAGAATGGATTCTTGAAGCGGCTTCGCGCGACACCGCTCACGTCATTCGAATTTATCGCAGCGCAGGTTGCCTCCCGCATGGTGCTGATATTGCTCATTTCGACATTCATCTACACTGGCACCCACTTCATTCTGGACACGCGAATGGAGGGCAGCTACTTCACCTTGTTCCTGATTGCGGTGGTGGGCGCTATCTCACTAATCTCGCTAGGGTTGGTAGTGTCAGCGCGAGTAACCAGCGAAGAGCTCGCAGGCGGATTGCTGAATCTGATCAACTGGCCGATGATGATGTTGTCAGGCGTCTGGTTCACGCTGGAGGGCGCACCAGAGACCGTCAGAACGGCTGCCAGTATTTTTCCGCTGACGCACATATTGAATTCGGCACGCTCAGTTATGCTGGACGGAGCGACACTCGGCGACGTCGCGCCTAGCCTGCTCGCACTAATAGTAATGAGCATCGTATTCCTCGCGATAGGGGCCAGAATCTTTCGCTGGGAGCAGTATTAGACAATGCCAAATCCGTTGATCGATATCGGCGCAAACATCGCGCATAACAGTTTTGATGAGGATCGCATCGAGATGATGCAGCGCGCTAAAGAGGCGGGTGTTGAGAAAATAATTATTACCGGTAGTAGTGACGAGAGCAACGTAAGAGCCGCAGAGCTCGCAGCAGATTCTGCGGGCACGCTTTATTCGACGGCCGGCGTTCATCCACACTATGCGTCTGATTACAGCGACGATAGTGATGCATTAATACGCTCGCTGGTCGAGAACGACGCTGTAGTTGCAGTCGGCGAATGTGGTCTCGATTATTGCCGAAACTTCTCGCCGCGCGAAGCACAAATTGCTGCGTTCAAGCGACAGCTCGACATTGCAAAGGATACCGGCTTGCCCGTCTTCTTGCACCAGCGAGACGCTCACGATGACTTCGTCAACATTTTGGAACCGGCGTTACCTGATCTATTCCGAGCGGTTGTGCATTGCTTCACGGGTGAAGGTGAAGCATTGCGTAAGTACGTCGCAATGGGTCTATACATAGGGATCACTGGATGGATTTGCGACGAACGGCGTGGCAAGCATCTACACGATATCGTTTCGATTATTCCTGATGACAGACTGCTTATCGAAACAGATTCACCGTATTTGCTGCCTAGGTCGATTCAACCAAGGCCGAAGAGCCGCCGAAATGAACCCATGTACTTACCCGAGGTTGCGCGCGTTATCGCTGAGGCACGAGCGCAGTCTATCGAACATGTAGCCAGAATAACGACTGAAAACGCTATCCGCTTTTTCGGTCTCGATTAACTCGACTGCATTTGAATGGCTTGCAAGGTCAGCATAGCCGCCTACGTCGAATTGCTGGTTAACGCTGCCTTGCGAATTAGGTCCCAGTGCGGCTTGAATGCCTCGATCTTGGAATTCGCGGCATTCTTATCAGGCTCACCAAAATCGGCAACTAAATCAGCCGTGCCTGTTACAAGGTCCGGCACGCCCTTGGTGAACTGTGCTTCATCGAGGAACAAAATCCGACCGGCAACCGGCACCTGGCGCACGATCTCTCGAACAGCAGCAATACGATTGTAGAGTGCCGGCTGAGGATTCGAAAAAGTATAGCGGCGGTCATTATTAATGACAATCCAGTCCTGCAATTTATTGCCACCAAACACGATTCCCTGCGCATCTTTAACTTCGAGGATTAGCAAACCTTTTGAGGTTAGCAACAGGCAATCGATAAGGATCTCTCCTTCGTCGGCACTGGGAATAATCAGCCCTTCAATCCGGTCAAAGCTGATCTCGGCTATAGCACCTTCCAGGCTCTCCGCCTTACCTTGGGCAAGCCGATATAATGCCCAAGAAAGCGATAGGAGGCCAACGCCAATAAGTGGTAGTAACCAGGGGCCTTGAAAGGTTTGGAAAAAGTCAGACATAGCCAGCGATTGCCTTAGTCCTGAAGCGCGGCGGCAAGTGAATTCAGAGTCGGATCGATACTGACCGCGCTCGCGGGCCGCGCCAATATACGCTCAAGGTCCGGCGGCAACGGGATCGCTTCTCCGATCAACGGCTCAACAATCGTTTCGAACTTCGCAGGGTGTGCTGTCGCTACCATTATCCAATCATGCTTTTCTGCCAGTGCTGGGTCTAGGTTTCGCCAGGTATGGGTTGCAGTTGCAGTGTGTGGGCAAGTCGCAAACCCAAATGATTCAAAATCCTGGCGCATGGCAACTTTGATCTCATCGTCATTTACGGACGACACGCTCAGCTGGTCGCGAAGCACGTCAGCTTCGCCGATCAAATGGCGTAGGCGCTCCATATTGCTCGGGTCCCCTACGTCCATTGCAGATGCTAATGTTTGCAAACTCGCACGCGGCAGCCATTCCAACGATTCAAAATAATCGGCTATGATTCTGTTCGCATTCGTTGCGAAAATGATTGGACCAATCGGCAACCCCATTTCGCGGGCTATAATGCAGGCCGATGCATTCCCAAGATTTCCGGTCGGAATGATAAAACCAGGTTTGTTTCCAGTGCGACGATAATGACGCAGACTTGCGTCGGCATAATATGTGCTTTGTGGTAGCAGGCGACCGATGTTGATGCTGTTTGCAGAACTGAATCGGTGTGCCGTGGACAGCTCCTTATCCGCCATCGCGGCTTTCACCATCAACTGACAGTCGTCGAATGAGCCTCTCACCTTTAAGGATAGGACATTGTCGCTCCAGCAACACAATTGATGTTCCTGACGAGCGGATACACGGCCATCTGGAAATAGCACTGCGACCCGTATTCCAGCACGCGAATCAAAGGCTGCCGCGACTGCGCCACCGGTATCACCCGACGTTGCGACCAATATTGTTAATGGCGAATCAACATCCCCTTCAAGCCGCGTCAGGCAAGCCGCAAGAAAACCGGCACCGACATCTTTAAAGGCGGCTGTAGGTCCATGATAGAGCTCCAATAAAGCTGCGCTCTTGTCGGCAACCTGCAGCTCTCTAGTCGGAATCGTGAAGCTGAATGTCTCTTCCAGAATTCCCTCAATATCGGACTCCAATACCGAGCCCGCGAAGAACGGCTTTAGTAATACACGAGCAACATCCGGTATTGACTCGGCATTATTAAAATCAACAATTTCAAATAATGGCAAGGCCTCTGGCAGATATAAGCCACCATCCTCTGCGATACCACGTCGCAAAGCATCGTCAAGACTGACAGGGCCGGCGCCTCGAGTGCTGAAGAAATTCATAATTACGCCTCTATATGCGCGCCGGGTGCGCTCATCGAGCTCACCCACGACTGGCAGGCAGTACCGCCCGCCCTGCACTCCTGCTCCATAATGCTGGCGATATTCGCGGCATCACTATCTTTACAGAGTGCAAAAATACTCGGACCACTGCCGGATAAAGTACAGCCCAGAGCGCCAACTCTCATCGCTGCGGCAACGACATCATCGAAACAGGAAACGGCGTCCTTGCGATGCGGTTCAATAATGACATCTCGTAAGGTTCTACCAATCAGCTCTATGTCATCTGACGCGCAGGCATGAATAAATCCTGCCAGCAGACCTTGCTGGTCGAGCCACAGCTTCATTGACACCGATTTTGGTAGCGCTTTACGCGCCTGCGCTGTATTCACTTGCAAATCTGGGTACAGCAATACAGCGCTTACACCTGCTGGCGTCGGCAAACGAATAATCTCGGGCAATAACACTTCCGGACACAGGACCAATCCACCGAAAAGGCTCGGCGCGACATTATCTGCGTGTATTCCACCACTCGCATATTTTTCACCCTCGAGCGCAAATGGCAGTAACTCTTCTACAGCCAGCGGCGATGGCAGAAGAGCGTTGACTGCAACAGCCGCTGCAACAGCCGACGCAGCGGAACTACCCATTCCCGACTGTAACGGCAGGCCCTTTAGAACCTTAAGTTCTACTCCACCAGCATCGCCATGCACGTCCCAGAGAGCTTGCGCAGCAATCGATGCCGTATTCTCATCCGCTTTCGTCGAGAGATGGGGGTGCAACTCGCCATCCAGACCACGTACTTCCACAACGGTTACAGAATCACCATCGGTTCTCCGCGCCTGAACACGGTCTCCTGCACCCGACAACGCTAGTCCCAACATGTCAAATCCAACACCGACGTTACCAATGGACGCGGGTGCATATGCCGTTACAAAATCAGACATAACCTTTACCTGTATTCAAAAAATTAGCGAGCCGCAATAAATCTGCGAACACGCCTGCGGCTGTAACTTCAGGGCCCGCACCAGGGCCCTGAATGACCAGTGGATTAGCTGAATATCGTTCCGTCTCGAATTGCACGATGTTGTCAGTCAGGTTGATATTGCAGAACGGATGCGCATCATCAATGGGCACCAGATCGACTGACGCATTACCTTCCGCATCCAATTTCGCGACGTATCGAAGCTTCTTGTTCTCTCTGACTGCATTCTTGAAAAGCAATTCTATTTCGTTGTCATAGTCTGGAAGCTTCTCAAGAAATTCCTCGACCGAGCAATCTTGTAAGGCATCCGGAACAAGATTCTTAACCGGGAATTCACCGATTTCGATTTTCTGCCCGATTTCGCGAGCCAGAATTGTCAGTTTTCGTGCAACGTCCATTCCTGACAGATCGTCTCGTGGGTCCGGTTCAGTATACCCATTCATTTTCGCGACTCGAACAATCTCCGAGAACGGCGTCGTACCGTCATAAACATTGAACAGGTACGCCAGCGTTCCCGAGAAAATCCCCTGGATAGACCGGACTTCGTCGCCCGTCTTAATTAGATCACACAAGGTTGTAATAACAGGCAATGCAGCGCCGACGGTGGTCTCGTAGAAATAATGTGAGCCACCTTTTTTAGTCGCCTGCTGAAGCGCTTCATACTCGGCATACGAGCCACTGAAAGCTTTTTTATTTGGCGTAATGATGTTGATACCGCGCGATAGCCAACCCGCATAGCGGGATGAAATTCGATCACTCGCAGTGCAGTCGATAATGACTGCATGCGGCAGGTGATCAGGTGTAAGGTGTTTCTCGAAAGCATCGAGATCAGCATCGATTGACGACGACTCAAAATCGTCTCGCCACGTCGCCAGATTAATTCGTTTGTCCGCAAACAACATTTTCTTGGATCGCGATATGGCGCGAATCCGTAGGTCCAGATTGAAATCTTTCGCGAGTTTGTCGCTCTGTTTCTCGATCTGACGCAATAGTGCGGCACCAACAGTTCCTGGCCCAATGAGCCCAATTGATATGGTTTTAGCCGAAAGATAGAAACCTGAATGAGCAGCCCTCAGTGCCTTAGTTGCATCATTCGAGTCGACTACCGCCGAGATGTTCCTTTCCGAAGAGCCCTGAGCAATAGCATGAATGTTAACGCCTGCTCGACCCAAGGTGCCGAAGAATTTGGCTGCAAGACCGGGGATTCCCGCCATACCATCACCAACGACAGCAACAATACTCTGCGCGTCGGTCACATCGACGCTCTGTATTTGCCCACTTTCGAGCTCATCGGCAAATGCTTCAGTCACGACGTTACGCGCCCTTGCGGCCACATCCTGCGGTATCGCAACACAAATAGAGTGTTCAGAACTTGCCTGGGAGATCAGCGTAACCGAAACCCCCGCATCCTTAAGTGATGCGAACAGGCGATCAGCGGTCCCAGGCACACCAATCATGCCGGATCCTTCGAGATTCAGTAGAGCCATACCACCAATGGCAGTAATGCCCTTAATGTTTTCAGAGGGCATGGATTCTTGTTCGATGCGACTACCTGGGTGTGTCGGGTTGTAGCTATTGCGGATAATAACTGGAATATCATTTTCAACCGCCGGCCCAAGCGTTTTCGGGTGAATAACTTTGGCACCGAAGTATGCGAGCTCCATTGCCTCGCTGTAGGTCAAATGATCGATCACCTGAGCTTCAGGTACGCGCCTCGGATCGGCGCTCATTACACCGTCCACATCAGTCCAGATGGTGAGTAGTGACGCCCTACTTAGCGCTGCGAATATCGAAGCCGAGTGATCACTTCCGTTGCGACCAAGCGTTGTTTGCAGACCTTCTTCGTCCGCTGCGATAAAGCCTGTAATAATAGTGATGCCGGTGAAGTCACTGGCCAATTCAGAATCGAACTTACTCTGCGACTCGGGCCACAAGACGGTCGGCCCCAATTCAGTGTCTCTAACCACTACCATATTTCTCGCGTCGATCCAGGTGCCTGCGCGTGCTGGCGCCTCTTGCCCGAGAAATGCAGAGAGTAGTCGAGCAGACCATATCTCACCGTAACCAGCGATCACATCACGACTTCGTTGTGGCGCAGATTTAACAAGCGCTATCGCCTTGAGTACATCTACAATATCGCCGGAATCTTTACTCCAAGCGTCCAGAATTGCGACACGGGTATCGCCCTCTAGTAATGACTTCGTCACCTCAGAATGGCGTTCGCCAATAGCATGCAGCGCCGGTACAAATCCATCGTCATCCTGCTCTGCAAGAATCGCCAAGTTGATCAGTGCATCGGTCATACCGCCCATCGCAGATACAACGACACCCATACGACTGTCGTCGTAGTCCAGCAGGATTCCTGCTACACGCCGAAAACAAGCTGCATCCGCTAGGCTGCTGCCGCCAAACTTATGAATTTTCCAGCGTTTGTCTGCCACTGCTCGCCACTCTCCCATCCACAAAACGGTGAATAATAACGGCACTTTACAGCCCCGTCGCCTGTTTTATTCGAAATTATTCTGAAAGCGCGACGAAGTCTCATAAAGCACATAGGTCGATTATCCCACCAAGCGATCAGGGTTTACATGTTGAGTTTTTGTGAGCTTGGCTTTCTGGGCACACTAGGCCGCTCACCATTAGACTCACAGTCGTTAAAGTTGGACTCATAACATCGGGTCGCTAGAGCTTGAGCTTCTCCCATTTGCTCCAGTGTCATCATCGCTCTAAGTGATTTCATATAAGGTGCGGCCTCTCGCACACCCTGCGTCTTTACCATCGAAAACCAGACATATGACCTGACAAAATTTTCAGGAATCCCTATGCCCTTATAGTACATATGAGCAAGATTATACTGTGCATTCACTTGTCCTTGTGCGGCCGCTTTGCTATACCACTTAAGGGCTAAAGCAGCGTTGGCGGTCACTCCTGCACCGCTGCGATACATTAAACCAAGATTATATTGGGCCAAAGCATGCCCTTTTTCAGCGGCCATGCTCCACCACTTAACAGCTTTGACATCACTTTCCTGGATGCTCCTACCCTCATCATATAAAACACCCACCCGATAAGCGGCTTCAGTATGTCCCTGCAATGCCGCCCTGCGAAACCAAAGACTTGCCTTTGAATCATTTTCGGGGATAACGTCACCCTCTTGATACATCGTACCTAGATTAAACTGTGCATTCATATCTCCAGATTCAGCAAGTTTGAGGGTTCTTTTAAAATCAGCTGCATGGGTATTCATGCATGCCAGCAAAGCAGTAAGCATCAATAGATGTCTCATGAGGTGCGTTTCCTGTTAATTGATGGCTACAACTATATCGCACAGATATAATTGGATGAAATATGAATTTAGATTGCTCATACTGCGTTCTCTAAAGTGAGTTTGGGAGTGATTGACTTCTAATGCGAATGGCCCGTGCAACTGTTATTATCAGTATAATATTTCTCATTCCATCACTGGTCTGGTTGGTGGCTGGGATGTTCGACCTATTGCCAACAAACCACCTCTCTATTGGCGGTAGTTCCGGAGAGCGAACTCTTGCCAGCGTAGCTGTAGCAAGCTGTATCGTTGCTGCAATCGCTTGCTTTAGGTTAGAAAAGGAGTCAAACAAATGATTAAGAATTCAGACAAGTTTATCTTGTTAGCAGTGGCGATATCGTTCGCACTGTCCGGGTACTTATGGTTCACGGGGAATCGCGAAGAAGGCCTCTTCACAGCTTTATGGGTGCCTTCGATATTGTGCTTTGGCATCTACTTCAAGTTGATGGGAATAATCGGGAATAGACAATGAGCACCTCGGTTATACTCGGCTTTGCTTTTGTCGTATTCGCCCTTATGTTAACGGGGCTTGCATTAACTGCCCGCGAATTTCTGAAAGCATCAGAAGACCCGTCGATCAGAAAGGGGGGTGTAGAAGACCCGTCAATCGAAAAAGAGTAAGCGCCACCAACGCACCGCTGCCGGATGAGGGCACTAGGATTTTAAAATGGTGGGGCGTGTAGGGATCGAACCTACGACCGGTCGGTTAAAAGCCGAATGCTCTACCTCTGAGCTAACGCCCCATCTGGGAATTAGGTGGCCGGGAGGCCACCTGAATGACGGCGGCATAATACCCGATAGCCGTCAAATAACAAGCGTCTTTTGATGCAATAGACGCCACCCTACCTAGACGCCCTCCGCGTCCAGTCGCTTTAACCTCTGGCCCGCAAGGCGTGCTGCCGTTGTCTCCGGATACTCCGCTTGCACACGCATCAGGGATGCTCGCGCCGCACCCCAACTCTTAAGCTCGTAATTGCAATAGCCCACCTTCAGGAGGGCATCCGGAACTTTACGAGAATTCGGGTACTTCGATATAATAATTTCGAAGTTATTCAAAGCCTTAGAAAACTGCTGAGTGACGTAATGTGACTCCGCCAACCAATATTGAGCATTGTCTGCCAGCTCACTGCCCGGGAATGCGCTCAGAAACTGCAGGAATGCCGACGCCGCGGGCTCATAATGTTGCTTCTTGAGAAGCTCAAAAGCCGCCTGATAGTTATCGCGATCCGATCCACCCAGCATCAGTAACTGGTCAGGTTCCCAATTACCAATATCGGCTGCTTCTTCAGCGCCGCCCGGCTTCCCATCCGCACCGAACGAGTAGATATCGACCGTACCGTGACTTCCGGGGTTCAAGTATTGGTACGCATTGCCCCAAGGGTCTTTATTCAATCGATCGATATAACCCTCCGGATTCCAGTTCTTAATGCTTGGATCATTTGGCGCGGTAATCAACGCTTCAAGCCCTTGCTGTGTCTGGGGATAAGAAAAGTTGTCCAGCCGATACATTTTCAGCGCTCCCTCAATGGTCGCGATATCGGATTTCGCGGCTGTAATTCGGGCATCATCCACACGTCCAATCAAATACGTTGCCAGCTCCTGAATTCGCATATCGAGATCCACGTACAACTGTCGTTGTCGCTCTATCATGCCTTCAGTGCTGTGCTCCAGCTCTTCAACGCGGCCCTGCATCTCGTCACCACGGCGTTCAGCCGCACCAACCTGCCGAGTAAGATTGACCAGACCCTGATTCTTCACGACCCGCTCGATACTCTGTAGTCGCCGCTCGAGCTCCGTGAGCTTAATCAAAGCAGGATCTTCGGCGGGCGGCGTCACCGCACAACCGCTGAGAATCAACGCTGCTGACAGCATGAGGAGCGTCTTATTTTTTAATAAAATCATATCAGCTCGAATCGACTAATTCGTATACTTGATCTCAGCACGACGATTCTGCGCGTAATCGCTGTCAGATCCGCCCATCGACCCCGGTCGCTCTTCACCAAAACTGACCGTCTGAATTTGCGATGCATTAACGCCCTGAATCATGAGTATTTGGCGTACAGCCTGCGCACGACGCTCTCCAAGGCCAATATTGTATTCACGCGAGCCGCGCTCATCAGCGTGGCCTTCAAGGCGCACATTGTGGAGTGAGTTTTGGCTCAATTGAATTGCGTGGCCCGAAAGTAGATCCTGGTCCTCGGCCCGAACTGCAGATGAATCAAAGTCAAAGTAGATGACGCTACCGAGCATTTCGTCGGCTTCGTCGGCCTCGGCGGCTTCGTCGAAGTACTCTCCATCACCCATACCATCACCGCCAATACCCGAGGTATAGGCGCCATCATTGGAGCCGCCGTAGGTGGTATCAGTTGGCTCCGGATCTGGAACGGGTGTCGACGAACAGCCGACCAGAAGCACGGACAGTACTGCAATTGCGGACATTTTATAATAAGACATAGCTAAACCCTTTAGCGAATTAATTTATTAAAAATCAATAATTAATGAATGGTAATTAAAGTAAGTTCTGTGATCAAAACCTTTCGAAGGGTGACCAAACCGGCTCACGTATATCCCCTCGCCCTGATGCCATCTTTTGTCGAATCAGCCCATCGGCCGACACGGTCTCCAGCACTCCGTCACCACCTCGCCTCGTCGCGTAAATCAAAATATCGCTGTTCGGGGCGAAACTCGGCGACTCGTCTTGCTGGCCTGATGACAGTACCAGCAAATCCTTGCGCTCTAAATTCATAATCGCAATACGGAAGTTACCACGATCATTGTGCACCATTGCCAGCCGTGTACCGTCAGGCGACAGCCGCGGTCGCGCATTATAACTCCCTTCGAAGGTGACGCGCTCGGGTGATCCGCCGCTTACCGATACTCGATACACCTGCGGACCACCACTTCTGTCGGACGTAAAATATATGTATCGACCATCTGGCGACCAGGCGCCTTCTGTGTCGATCGCTCTGTGGGTCGTTAATCGCTTAGTCTGGCGCGATGCAATGTCCAACACGTAAATATCAGGATTTCCGTTAATCCCACCCAGTGTAATCAATAATTTACGCCCATCCGGTGAAAATGCCGGCGCACCGTTGATCCCGGGTTTATTCGAGACCTGAAATCGGTTTCCTGATCGCAGGGTCTGGACAAATATTGATGATTTGGAGCCCTCAAAGGACACATACGCCAATTGGCGGCTGTCAGGCGACCACGCGGGAGACATGATTGGGTCCTTGCTCTCCACGATCGTGTAGTCGTTCTCACCGTCCTGATCAGACACAATCAGTGAGTAGAGACGTCCATCGGGCTGTTGCTCGGCAGTTACATAGGCGACCTTGGTGCCGAAAACGCCTTTGATTCCCGTTAACTTCTCATAAATCATATCCGCAGCGCGGTGTGCCGCTGCGCGCATCGTTGCACGCGTGGCAGGCATGCGGAATCCGATCAGTTGCTTGCGCCGGAAAGTATCAAACAGCTGAAATTGAAGTGTATAGGCATCCGAACCCCGCTGCTGAATGAGTTTTCCGACCACGACAGCTTCGACACCAAGGACGCTCCAGTCGGCAAAATCAACATCTGCACCGTCGGTAGGCTTCTGCAGCATGTCGTTTTCGGCCATCGGCGCAAAGCGCCCACTGCGCAGTAGATCGCCCTTGATCACTGCGCTGATATCAAGTGGCGCACCGGGTGAAATGACCTCAAAGCCAAACGGCACAATGGCGATGGGTGTCGGTTGAGAGACGCCCTGAACGTCGATAACGAGCTCGGCGAAAGCCGTCGTTGTCACAAATATCAGGATAATCAGTAGTCTCGTGAAATTTTTCAGCAAGTTAATCTCATATTTTTTTTAAATCAGTCTCATTGTCGAATACTTAAGTTTAGCAAGATGTTCCTATCGAACAGACTCGGATCGGAGGGCTCCGGTAAGGGAGAGGAATTACGAACCGCCGCTTCAACGGAACGTTTGACCGCATCGTCACCATTGCACGACAGAATCGTCACGCCGGTGACATCGCCGCCGGGAATTTGCTGTACCCGAACGGAACACTCAAGTTCCGTACCAGCACTGGCTGGTGCATTCCAGTTTCTCTCGATTTTCTGCCTGATCATAGTCATATACATGGCCAGCTCACCAGAATTGACTGCAGCGAGACGATTTGACTCAGCATCAATCTCCATCTGGCGCTCTTCGGCCTCCAGCTCCTTTCGAATTCGTTCGTTTTCATCACGTTGTCGCTGAATGTCTTCCAGGCGCTTACGCTCTGCGCCCTTTCGCTCGCGCTCTTTACGCTCTTCTTCGTTTTTCTTGCGCTGCGCCTGCTTGCGCTTCTCCTTGATTCGATCAGCCTCTTTCTGCTGACGAATTTTTTCGAGTCGCTCTTTTTCGATAAACGCATCTTCAATTCGCTTTTCTTCTTCAGCTTGCCGACGCAGCTCTTCAGTGTTGTCAGGTTCCGACTCGAGCTCGGGTTCCTCTATAGTGGGTTCAGGTTCAGGCTCTGGTTCTTTCTTCGCAAGCGGTTTCGGCACCTCGGGAATTTCTGTCACCAGTGTCGCGTGAATCGCCATCGGTGTAATTTGTTGTGGTCGAGACCAGTCAAACGCGACCAACATCGACGCGAGCAGCACGACATGAAGAATTATCGCCAGACTGATTGGAATAAAATTATTACTGTCTCGAGCCACTACTCGAACTACTCTGGTATCGGGTAACTGTCGAGCGGATCAGTCACGAATCCAATATTCAGAGCACCGCCTTGCTGTAACAGGACCATTGCGGCGACGACGTTACCGTAGGGCACTTCCCTGTCGGCTTTGACGAGAATGGGAGTATCAGGTCGACTCCGAAGTACCGCCCCAACCCTGGCTACCACTTGCTTGCCGGTCGCTGGCTCATCTTCGTCTTCACCGACGTTGATATAGAGATTGCCCATAGCATCAACACTCAAAACCAGCGGTTGATGGTTCGAAACACTTTCGATCGGCTCGGAACTCGCTTTCGGCAAATTCACTTCTATGCCTTGCGTCAGCAGCGGTGCCGTCACCATAAATATGACTAGCAATACCAACATCACATCGATGTATGGCACAACATTAATCTCGCCCATCAACTTGCGTTTTTGTAATGGCGTGGCCATTTCAGCCTTCCTGCTTGGCGCGGGCGTGACGTTGCAGGATGCTTGAGAATTCCTCCGTAAATCCGTCGTAACGGTATTCGATACGAACCACCTTGTCAGCGTAGCGGTTGTAAGCAATGACCGCAGGAATTGCTGCGAACAGACCCATAGCCGTGGCTATTAAGGCTTCTGCGATCGGCGGTGCAACGACTGCCAATGTCGCAGATTGAACATTTGCGAGCCCCATGAAAGCGCCCATGATTCCCCAGACGGTGCCGAACAAGCCAACATACGGACTGGTCGAGCCAATCGTCGCCAATGTTGCAAGACCGTGCTCCAGTCGATCGACTTCACGCATTTGAGCAACACGCATAGCGCGTCGACACTCTTCTACGACCTTGTCGGTGCTGCTTTCGCCCGATTGCATTGCACGGTTGAACTCGCGAAAGCCTGACTCGAATATTCCTGCCATTCCGATGCTGCCGCCCTTGGCGCGAGTAACGCTGCTATACAGGGTATTCAGGTCCCCCCCTGACCAGAACGCAGCTTCGAATTCGTCTGACGCATCCTTTGTTCGACGAATTAACCGGCGCTTTGTAAAGATGATGCTCCAGGAGGAAATCGAGGCCCCTAACAGCAAAAGCATTACTATTTGCACGGGCATACTGGCTTCCCAGAGGAGGCTTATGACTGACATATCTGCATTCATGATGGATTTTCCTCAAAAAATGTACTGGGTATGCGCTTCGGTTTCATCGTGTCGCCAGTAAGGTGCGCGGCCGCAGTGCTGCCTTGTGCATCTGCGTCTTCGCAATAAACGCGCACCGGCAACTCGAAGGGTTTAGTTGTCAAGCAGTAGCTCCTCGTTCGAAGATGAGGTCGGCGGTTTCAAGCCAAAATGAAGGTAAGCATTCTTGGTTGCCATCCGACCCCTCGCCGTCCGCATCATGAAGCCCTGCTGTATCAAGTAGGGTTCCAAAACGTCCTCGATAGTTCCACGCTCTTCGCCGATCGCCGCCGCGAGACTATCGATACCGACCGGACCGCCATCAAATTTTTCGATAATAGTTTTCAATAGTCGCCTGTCCATTGCGTCGAATCCGTGCGGATCCACTTGCAAAACATCCATGGCCTCTGCAGCAATTTTTCCGGTGACGACGCCATCGCCTTTGACCTCTGCAAAATCCCGAACCCGCCGTAACAATCGATTAGCGATTCGTGGCGTACCACGCGAACGAGTTGCGATCGCTTTCGCGCCCTTGTCTTCTATTGGTAGATGCAAAATACCGGCCGAACGATGCGTAATGCCTTCAAGATCGTCCGCTGAATAAAACTCCAAGCGTTGCACTATGCCGAAGCGATCGCGTAATGGAGATGTCAGCAATCCAGCACGAGTGGTCGCACCCACCAGCGTAAACGGCGGCAGATCAAGTTTTATCGATCGTGCAGCAGGCCCTTCGCCGATCATGATATCCAGCTGGAAATCTTCCAATGCCGGATACAGTACTTCTTCAACGATAGGGCTAAGGCGGTGTATCTCATCCACGAATAGAACATCATTGGGCTCGAGATTGGTCAGAATCGCGGCGAGATCACCTGGTCGCTCAAGCACCGGACCTGACGTTTGACGCAATGCGACACCCATTTCATTGGCGATAATATGTGCCAAAGTTGTCTTGCCGAGTCCCGGTGGCCCGAAGATAAGGACGTGATCCAGCGCCTCTTCGCGTCGACGTGCGGCTTCAATGAAGACACTCATCTGCTGATTCACACTGGGTTGACCGCGATAATCCTCGAGCGTTTTCGGGCGAATAGCCCGATCGAGGGCCTTATCTTCGCTAACTGCATCCGCGCTCGTCAGGCGGTCATGTTCCACATTGCTCATTTACTTCGCTGCCTGCCTGAGTGCTAATCTGATGATGTCTTCGGTTGATTTCTCGTCGACATCCAGTTTCGCGATCAGGTTATTTACTTCTTTGGGTTTGTATCCGAGTGCAACCAACGCATCGATCGCCTCGCTACGCGCGCTTGCCTCGACACCGAACGGCGCCACTGCGCCGCCGCCATGAGCTGCCGCGTCAATTCGGTCGCGCATTTCAATGATGAGGCGTTCGGCGGTTTTTTTGCCCACGCCAGGAATCTTCGACATCGACGCAGTGTCTTCAAGTTCGACGCAGCGGCGGAAATCATTCGTCGACATCGCCGAGAGAATACCCAATGCCAATTTTGCGCCCACACGATTGACCTTCAGCAACGTTCGGAACATCAGGCGTTCGTCTTCAGTTGAAAAGCCGTAAAGGATTTGTGCGTCTTCGCGAACCAGAAGATGGGTATACAAGAACAAGTCCGAGCCAAGCTGTGGCAATTCCAGGAACGTCGACATCGGCGTTTCTACCTCATAACCGACACCGCTGCATTCGATAACGACCTGCGGAGCCAGCTTCAATGCCAATCGTCCCCGTAGAGAACCAATCATCTCGCACCCGCTATGGCTTTGCCAGTACCCAACTGTGCCTGGATGCGACGTTGGTGGCCATGGCACAGCGCCGCCGCGAGTGCGTCGGCGGCATCCTCGGCGGGCGTACCGTCAAGACTTAGAATTTGCACGATCATGTGCTGTACTTGCTCCTTGGTCGCAGCTCCAGTGCCAACAACTGCCTGCTTGATTGCCCGAGGCGCATATTCGTATATCTCAAGTCCGTATTCAAAGGTTGCACAAATCGCTGCCGACCGGGCATGTCCGAGTTTCAACGCGCTGCCGGCATTCTTGTGCATGAATACGCTCTCGACAGCCACAATGTCAGGTCGATATTCGCCAACAATGTCGCGAATGGAATCAAATATTTGTTTGAGTCTGTCCGCGAAGGCTCCATCGATGCTTTTGACGGTTCCGCTCGCAACGTATTCTGCTTTGTTCCCATCAAAATCAACGACGCCAAAGCCCGTCAGGCGGGAGCCCGGATCGATTCCGAGTATGCGTCGTCTTGTAGTCAAAGCTGCCTCAAATCTGCGCCAATACGTCTTCGCTGATATCAGCGTTACTATAAACCTCCTGGACATCATCCAGGTCTTCTAGCGCGTCGAGCATCTTGATCATCGAGTCGGCTTCTTTCACACCCAGCTCAGCGCTCGTCGAAGCGCGCATGGTCACAGTTGCGTTTTCCGCCTCGAAGCCGACCGCTATCATGCCGTCACGTACTTTCTCGAAATCGCCAGGCGATGTCAGTACCTCTATCGAACCGTCGTCATCGGATATAACGTCCTCGGCACCCGCTTCAATCGCAGCATCCATCACCGCGTCTTCGTCGCTGTCAGCTGGAAACATCAATTGTCCGACTTGATTAAAAAGGTAATTCACCGATCCGTCAGCTCCAAGATTGCCGCCGAACTTGGCAAATGCATGGCGCACCTCGGCGACCGTACGATTCTTGTTATCAGTCAAGCAATCAACTATAACGGCCGTTCCACCGGGTCCGTAACCTTCGTAGCGACATTCCATGTAGTCAGCACCGTCGGACTCGCCCGCACCGCGCTTAATGGCACGGTCGATATTGTCTTTGGGCATACTCTGCGCTTTGGCCTTATCAACCGCCAAACGCAAGCGTGGGTTGGCGTTCAGATCGCTGCCGCCCATCTTCGCCGCTATATTAATCTCGCGAATCAACTTCGTAAAAAGCCCGGCGCGTTTTTTATCCTGCCTGCCCTTGCGATGCTGGATATTCGCCCACTTACTGTGTCCTGCCATGTCTTCCTGCTCTTACAGTGCCCATTACAAATTCGACCAAACAGACTGGCCGAAACTGCAGGTATAATAACGGGTATTAAGCATTCAGGCACTTAACTGATTTATAAAAATGTCAGCCAGCGATGTTGAAAAAATACGCAACCAAAGCGATGTGAACGATATCGTTCAGGGTGTGCGCCAATATCTGGCTACATTACCGGCCAAAGATGGACTCGATCTCGCGATTGAGGAAGGTGAGCAGATTGCGGCGATTATCGAACCGCTAGGATTGCCTGCTGAAATTGTGGCCGCTGTGCACATCCGCTCGTTATTTCGCAAGAAAATACTGAAGTCTAATGACCTTAAAAACAACGAGTTAAAAGATTTTTCTCGATACGTTATAGGTCTAGAACAGCTCAACCAGTTTTCCTTACCTGATAACTGGCAACCGGGCGAGTCATTGGCGGTGCAGCAATCTGAAGCTTTGCGCAAGATGCTCTTGGCCGTGGTCTCAGACGTGCGCCTCGTACTGGTCCGAATTGCCGAACAATTGTATCGTCTACGCGAAGCGAGAAAAGCGCCACAGGCAGTGCAGCAGTCACTCGCCCTTGAGACGCGCGAAATCTACGCGCCACTCGCAAATCGTTTGGGCGTTTGGCAGCTAAAGTGGGAGCTCGAAGACTATGCGTTTCGCTATGACGATCCCGATGCCTACCTCGGTATCGCCAAAGCCCTAAAAGAAAAACGCGGTGAACGAGAGGGCTTCATTGAAACTGTTAGGACCCTCCTGCAGCAGGAACTCGAATTACACGGTATCAACGCAGAAGTTTCCGGTCGCCCTAAGCACATCTACAGTATTTGGCGGAAAATGCAGCTCAAAGATCGGGGTCTGGATTCACTTTACGACATTCGCGCCGTTCGAATTCTAGTCCGCGATGTCAGCGAATGTTATGTGGCACTCGGAATCGTCCATAACCTTTGGCCTTACATTTCTGGCGAGTTCGATGACTACATTGCCAACCCTAAAGAAAATGACTACCAATCCCTGCATACAGCGGTGATCGGACCCGAGGGTAAGACCATCGAAGTGCAGATTCGCTCACACCATATGCATAACCATGCCGAGCTCGGTGTCGCTGCTCACTGGCGTTATAAGGAAGGTGGTCACTCTCCAGCCGCATTTGATCAAAAGATTAGCTTTCTCAGGCAGTTACTTGAACCCACCGATGACGGCGTGGATCTGCTGGATCAAATTCGAGACAACTTCTTCGAGGACCGGGTCTATGCCGTTAGCCCAAAAGGCGACGTCGTCGAATTAGCGGCAAAGGCGACTCCGCTGGACTTTGCCTATCACGTGCATACTCAGGTCGGCCATCGCTGCCGCGGCGCAAAAATCAACGGTCGTATCGTTCCTCTCACCCATCGAGTGGCCAATGGCGATCAGATTGAGATTATTACCGGCAGCCTCGCGCAGCCCAGCCGGGATTGGCTGAACCCAAAACTCGGCTACCTTGCCGGCGCTCGAGCGCGGACGAAAGTCCGAAACTGGTTTCGCCAACAAGACCGTGATCAGCACTTGCGGCAAGGGCGAGAAATTCTCGACAGGGAACTGGCGCGCCTGTCTGAAAAAGATGTTTCAACGGACGAAATCGCAACTAGATTGAAGCACAAAAACACTGAGTCTCTTTGTGTCTCTCTTGGTGTCGGAGATCTGACTTCAGCCGCTATCGCAACGGCATTGCAGAAGTTGCGAGGCGATGAGGCACCGAAGCTAAAGAGTAGAAGGCAATCGAAACGCAAGAGTAATGCGTCGCAATCAACTTCGGTGACGGGCGTGGGCGATTTGTTATGCAATTTCGCACGCTGTTGTCGCCCCGTCCCACCCGAGGCCATTGTCGGCTACATTACACAGGGGCGTGGCATTAGCATCCACAGACAGGACTGCGGAAACTTTCTTGGGTTGAATCAAAGAAGTCCTGAGCGCGTTCTCGAAACCAGCTGGGGAGAATCGGAAGCCGGGTCCTATCCTGTCGATCTGACTTTGCACGCATTTGATAGGGCGGGCCTGATTCGCGATATCACTGCAGTCCTGGCAGACGATAACGCCAACGTGCTCAACTTAAAGAGTCACGCCGACAAAAAATCGATGCAAGTGATAATGACTTTAAGTCTTGAAATTCGGGATTTGCCGACGCTAAGCACTGTTATCAAACGATTAGAGCAGCTACCCAATGTTGTGTCGGTCAGGCGCAAGGCCTGACCAACGGACATCGCTTTATTTGCTAGGTTCGCGCTTCGCTATATCGGTAGCCAGTGCCATCATTGACGTCAAATCCGCAAGGTTTGACGGTACAACAAAGGTATTGCCAGCTTTCGCAAGGTTGCCGAACTGCGTGATGTATTGCTCGGCAATCCGAAGCTGCATAGCGTCCGGGCCACCCTGATCTGTAACAGCAGCTGCAACCTCTCTCAAGCCCTGGGCAGTTGCCGTTGCAACCGCCAAAATAGCCTCAGCCTCACCTTGGGCCTCGTTAATCTGCAGCATTTTCGTAGCTTCAGACTCTTTGATCACACGTTGCTTCTCACCTTCGGCCTCATTGATCTGGGCGTCACGCACGCCTTCAGAGTTCAGAATTACAGCGCGCTTTTCACGCTCTGCACGCATCTGCTTCTCCATCGCACCCAAAACATCTTGTGGAGGATTAATGTTCTTGATTTCATAGCGAAGGACTTTCACACCCCAAGGATCTGATGCTTTATCGAGTTCAGCAACAACGTTCTGATTGATTGTGCCGCGCTCTTCAAAGGTGCGATCCAACTCAATCTTACCAATCTCGGAACGCAGCGTGGTTTGCGCGAGCTGAGAAATAGCAAACATATAGTTACCGATACCGTAGGACGCACGACTCGGATCCAGCACCTGAAGGTAGAGAACACCATCAACGCCAACTTGGACATTGTCTCTGGTAATGCAGATTTGTTCATCGATATCAGTCGCCTGCTCTTTCAGGGAATGCCTGTACGCGACGCGCTCAATGAACGGAAAAAGAATGTGGAATCCGGCATTTAGAGTCTTGCTGTACTTTCCGAGTCTCTCCACGACAAAGCCACTTTGTTGCGGAACAACGATCGCAGTCTTGATTAAGACCATGACCACAACAAATACAAGGCCCAACGCAACGATTGTTGATGAAATCATAATTTTCTCCTTGGTTGGTGGCTAGTCTGACTCTAGATGTAACGTCAGGCCGTCCACTTTGATAACCTTAGCGCGCGATCCAGCAGCGATGACTTCAGTGCCTACGTTTCGTGCGGTCCATTTTGATCCCCGATGATCAACGCGAGCCTCACCGCCTACCTCAATTTCTTCCCCGATGTCGACCGTATCGCCAGAGAGCCCCTTTTGAAAGCCAATCGCGCCACCATGAATCTTTGCGTACAAGCTCTTTCGAAACGTAAAAAACGATATTAGAGACAAAGCCGCAAAGGCCGTCCACTGCGCCCATTCCGGTAACGTGATTCCGACAAGATCTGCGAGGCCAACAAGTGCCGCCGAAATGCCGAGAAACACAAGATAAAACTGCGCATCAATCGCGAAGAGTTCCGCGCCAAGCAACACTGCACCAAGTATCATCCACCCCCACCAGGTCATAAATCTGCTCCCATCATTGCAATCCCGACACTATATCGTGAAACGCAATGAAGTGGCAGATTGAAACTGCGTCTCGGCAGCCCCAATATGGGTTAACATCCTGATCGCTGCTAATGAATAGCTGTCTCTTATACACATCTGACGCT
>CAJXYT010000019.1 GCA_913063505.1 uncultured Gammaproteobacteria bacterium
GCAGAAGACGGCATACGAGATCTAGTACGGTCTCGTGGGCTCGGAGATGTGTATAAGAGACAGGAGCAAGCGAGATGCAGCGACGCCGGCGTCGCTGCATCTCGCTTGCTCATGCCGCTGGCCTTCTCGACGTTGCTCGGTGGCGGCATGACGCTTATTGGAACGCCACCTAACCTCCTTATCAGCGAATCACTGGTCCTCGACGGCCATGAACCTTTCGCGCTGTTCGACTTCATGCCTCTGGGCGGAGTGGTCATGGTTGTCGGCGTGCTATTTATTGTTGTCGGCGGCCGGTTCTTATTGCCAAAAATCAGTGCTGAAAGCGACAAAAATGTAAGCCAACGTAGTTTACGGTCGCTATACAAATTGCAGGAGCGCACGTTCATGTTGCATGTGCCGACAGACTCCGTCCTTGTCGGTAAGACGCTTATGGAAACACGCATCGGGGCGTCGACCGGACTGATAATCCTGTCGCTATTTCGAAACGGTCGAAATGACATGCTACCGAGGCGGAAAACAATCATTCGGGGTGGCGACGGGTTACTGGTCCAGGGTCGAATCGATCAGTTTCGTGAGCTGCAGCGATGGAGTGACCTCGTCATCGAGCGTGAGTCGGAAGTTCTCAAGCAGATGGTAGCGTCGAAAGTCGTGTACGCATCGATCGTCGTTACGGAAGGTTCACCTGTCGTTTCTGAGCTTATCCGACATGCCGCCTTTCGCACTCGATTCGATGTCGCAGTCGTCGGCATCATGCGAAAGGAAGGTTATCGTCTAACCAATCTCGCCTACGTTCCAATCAAAGCCGGTGACCAGATTCTGGTTCAAGGGGAAGTGGAAGCCATAGCTCAGCTGGAGCGATTCCCGGACTTCGAAAAGGTCGAAGTTTATTCGACGGAGCAACTTAAGGAGGCTTACCAGACCGACGAACGGATGTTCGTCGTAAGAATTCCGAAGCAGAGCGATCTCGCCGAAGAGACATTGAAGAAAAGTCGCCTTGCCGATGTATTCGATTTTCGAGTCCTGGCGGTTTTTCGCGATGGCGAGCTTAAAGTGATGCCGCGCGGTGATGAGATTCTTTTCGGACGCGATTTGTTGTTGATTGAAGGGCAGCAAAGTGACCTCGACGTTTTGCGCGGCATGCAGGAACTCGATATCGACACCAAAGCGTCCGGAAACCAGGCCTCACAAGAAACCGAGCGCCTCACGCTTATGGATGCGACGCTGGATCCACGCTCTTCTCTGGCAGGCAAGACCGTCGGTGAACTCAACTTTCGAGAGAGATATGGAATCGAATTGGCCGGAATCTGGCGCGAAGGTACAACGATCGGCACCGAACTTGCGGACGAGCGTCTGCAAATCGGCGACGCGCTGTTGCTGCTGGGCCCGCGTAATCGGCTGCAGCTCCTGTCATCTGATTCAGATTTCCTCATCCTCACTCCGCTCGGGCAGAAGCCGCCAGATACTCGCAAGGCCCCACTCGCCGGGTTTATCATGGCGGCAGTCATCGGTTCAGTGATGGCAGGCTACGCTCCAGTTTCGATTGCGGCCGTTATCGGTGGAACCATAATGGTCCTCACTGGCTGCCTGAACATGGAGCAAGCCTATCGGTCGATTGACTGGCGGGCCATTTTCCTGATCGCCGGGATGTTACCGCTCGGAACGGCGATGCAGGAAAGCGGCGCGGCGACTTACATTGCAGGTCAGGTCATCGTTTTCCTTGGTGATGCGGGTCCATGGCCGGTTATCATGGGCCTATACATCTTGACAGCGATGGCGACAATGGTCATTCCAACCGCTGCACTCGTCGTTTTGATGTCTCCCATTGCTTTGTCGGCAATGTCAGATATGGGACTAGCACCCGAAACCGCGATGATGGCAGTTGTGATAGCCGCATCGGCAAGCTTCACCAGCCCGATATCACACCCGGCCAATATTCTCGTCATGGGCCCTGGCGGATATCGATTTGTCGATTATCTGAAAGTCGGCGTACCGCTGACGATTGTTGTATTTATTACGGTGATGATCTTCCTACCTGTGTTTTGGCCGCTGCAGGCCGCATAAGCAACTACGATATTGCTGAATTTGGAGAATGTTCTTGGCTGAAAGAATAGTTATCGCAGGCGCGGGTCATGCTGCAGGACAGTTAGTAACATCACTAAAACAACAGAAATTTGCAGGGCAAATTATTCTGATCGGAGATGAACCTTACCTGCCCTATCAACGGCCGCCGCTGTCGAAGAAATTTCTGTCCGGCGACCTCCTGACCGAACGCCTTTACGTCAAGCCACCTGCGTTCTATGACGATCCACAAATAGAACAACACCTAGGCGTCTGTGTTACATCCATTGATCGAGACGGTAAAAGTCTGCAAACGGACAACGGCGGAGACATCGCCTATGACAAGTTGATACTTTCACTCGGCTCCAGAGCTCGCCGGTTGGCGATTGAGGGTTCAGATCTTGACGGTGTTCATTACCTGCGAAACATCGCTGACGTAAGCGGCATTCAATCCGAACTGGGGGGGAAGAAAAATGTGGTCATTGTCGGTGCTGGATACATTGGCCTGGAAGTCGCAGCGGTAACGCGGCAGCTCGGCCACGACGTTACCGTTGTAGAGATGGCCGATCGAGTAATGAGTCGCGTCGTTTCACCCGAAATATCCGATTTCTATCAGATCGAACACGCCAGCCACGGCGTTAAATTGCGACTGTCCACTAGCATAACGGCATTTCGTGGCGAGGGCCGAATCAACGGCGTCGAAACTGCCGACGGCGACGTCATACCTGCAGACTTTGTAATCGTCGGTATCGGAATCCTACCAAACATCGAGTTAGCTACTGACGCCGGATTGGTCGTTGACAACGGCATCGTGGTTGATGACCGCTGTCAGACAAGCGACTCGGATATTTATGCGGTCGGCGACTGCACGGCACACCCGAACACAATATACGGTCGGCAAATTCGCCTTGAATCTGTTCACAACGCGTTAGAGCAGGCCAGAACGGTAGTTGGCAATATCTGCGGCAAGGAAATGCATTACTCGCAGGTGCCTTGGTTCTGGTCAGACCAGTACGACCTCAAGTTGCAGATCGCAGGACTTTCAGAAGGCTATGACAGCAGCATCATTAGAGGAAATCCGGCGGATCGTTCGTTTGCCTGCCTGTACCTCAAGGAGAATCGACTCATTGCGACAGATGCCGTTAATTCCGCCAAGGAATTTGTGCAATCAAAAGTATTGATCGCGTCTCGAACAATTGTCGACCGTGACAAACTTGCGGACAAGGAAGTAGAGCTTAAAGAATTAGTCGAGTAATTCGACTGCAGGGTTTACACCGATCATTCGCCTATGAACGCGGTTCACCACTGCCATTTTAGATTCAGTATTCCGACAAGTATTCGTCGAGATCAATCACATCTGACTCTTCGATATCCGTCTGACGTCGCAGCGATTCATCTGCCTCACCTTGATACAACTCTCGCGTGGCGACATTGGATTTTGCGATCGATGCGAAGTAATCGCGATGACTCTCCGCCATCGCCAACGCAAACTGGAAGAATCCCGTATCCGCCTCGGTAAGATCGGCAATGATTCTGGCTGACGGGGTCGCGTCAGGGTCATCAACCAATTTTTGCATCATTCGAACAGCCTCTGAATAGCTTTCGTTATCGTCATGTCGATCAATTTCAGCTGCGACAGAAAGCATGCCGTCAAGAATTTCGCTTGCCCAGCTTTTGATCGATACTGGCTCCCTGTCGCGAATCAGCTTGAATGCGGGATCGCGACCGTACTTCGCCGTTGAGGTCTGATTTTCCGAAATCTCTGCGATCTCTTCTACGCTCAGTTTTGGGCTCTCCAACAATAAGCAATAAAGCAGCAATACCTCCATGAAACGCATCGTGTTTTGATTAATACCACATGGATCAAAAAAATTGATATCCAATGATCGGATCTCAATATATTCGATACCTCCGCGCAACAAAGCAGCTGTTGGCCGTTCCCCGGAGTATGCGACTCGTTTGGGTCTGACTGGGGAATAGAATTCGTTTTCGATTTGCAAAAGATTAGCGTTCAACTGCCGGTAACGACCGTCGACTTTTACGCCGATGTCTTCGTACAATGGCGACGGCGTCGCTATTGCGCTAGCAAGACCGCGCACGTACTCCGGCAGACTGTTCAGTGAGATATCAATGCGTGATTGATTCTGGTTGCTATACCCAAGGTCACTCATACGCAATGAGGTGCCATAAGGCTCGAAGTAGGTTTCATCATTGAGCGATTTCACTGCTTCGGCGTTACCGCTGGAAAATGACTTGCATAGAGCCGGGGACGCCCCAAACAGATAAAGCACTAACCAACCTACGCGCTTAAAATTTCGGATTAGGCCAAGGTATTGTTCTGACCGAAATTCATCAATGTCTGAGTTATCGCCAACGACACCTTGATACGCTTCCCAGAAATGCTGTGGTACAGAATAATTAAAATGAACGCCCGCAATCATTTGCATCTGCCGGCCATAGCGATAGCCTAAGCCTCGCCGATAAATTGTTTTCATCCGCCCGACGTTTGACGAGCCATATCGAGCCAGCGGAATCTTATCATCCGCAGGTATATGGCAAGGCATGCTGGCTGGCCATAGCATCTCGTCACCAAGCTTGTTGTAGGTAAACTGATGGATACCACAAACACAATGCAACGCTTCCCAGGTCGTCTCGAAAGCAGGCGTCACAAACTCCAGTAACGCCTCGGAAAAATCTGTCGTGATATAGCGGTTCGTCAACGCAGAACCAAGGCCAACGGGATGATCCAGCATCGACAGTGAACCATCAGCTGCAACGCGCAATGACTCTTTCTCGATACCCTTTAGGCCGCCGTAAAGAAGGTTATCGCCAGCGGCGGCTAAAGCTTGAAGTCGTTTATCAAATTCTTGAACCAATAATCTTCCCGATACCTGCATTCGTATCCGGGCTCAGTTTTACCATAACGGCAAAGAGCACGTGTGCTTGCAACAGATCTGGCGTCTGAAATCAGATACCAGTAATGTAGTTTAGACTGGTGGCGCGATTCTACACATGACTAATGCAAACGGACATCGCGTTTTCGTCACTGCTTTGACGGTAATTCTATTTCTGACCCGCTCGTCAGCTTTTGCGCTTCGATGTGCCGGAAAACTCGTGCTCGAGAAGATGTACGATGCGGCAGCACTTAGAGCCTGCGGCTCACCGACAACATCGCAGCAAATTGGTTACACAACACGGGCGCTTACGTTCCCATATGTTGAAACCCCGCGCCTAGAATCACCATCAAATACTTTCCCAGATACAGTGAATACAACGAACAGATCATATTGACCGAGTACGTCTGTAACTTCGGACCTCAAAAATTGATGCAGCGGCTGCTGTTCGCCTGACTTCACTCAACCCCCCCCAATGTGGTTAAATATTCCATGTAGTCGTAACCATCCGCGGATGACCTATAGGCTCAAGCAGAAGTGGACTCAATGATGAGAATGAAAAAACTGATTATTTCCATCGCGCTTATTTTTTGCATGCCTCTTGCTCTTGCATGCAACTACCCTGCGCCTCCCAAAAGCATTCCGGATGGCGCCACGTCAAGCAAAGATGAAATGTTTGCTGGCATGAAGATGCTAGCTGCTTACCAGGAAAATATATCCGTCTATCTATCTTGTATAGAAGCGGATGCCCAAAAGGTGGTCAAGAAGATCGCCGGGAAAAAGCACAAGCGAAAGCGAAAATTGTTTATCAAGAAATATAGCGCTAAATATAACGATGCCGTTGAGGCGCGGACGCGTACGGTGGAATTGTTCAACGCCGAAATTCGTGCCTTCAAGGTTCAGTCAAAGTAATATCATCGTAGTTCGCAGTCTAGTCACTCCCCCCAGAATCCTTAGTTGATTCGATTGATTCTGCTTGTACCAGCAATTCCTTAACGTCCAGATCAAGGCGACTAATCGTCGCTATGACCTCCGGCCATTCCTTTTCCATAAACCGCTGTCGCTCAGCCTTCAGGAGCATGACGCGCGCGCCATCATTGACAAACATGCCTCGGCCACGCTTTTTCTCAACCAAGCCTGCATCAACCAATTCCTGGTAGCCCTTAAGCACCGTCAGCGGGTTGAGCTGATACTCAGCAGCAACGTTTCTAACCGACGGTAGGGCATCACCGTCACCTAGCACCTGCTCAAGAATCATTGCGACAACCCGGTCTCGCAGCTGCCTATAGATCGGCTGATCTTCATTCCATTTCGGATTCATTGCTTATTTGCCCCCCTGTATTCACAGGCCTTGCCTGCCGGGCGAATGTTCACTTCGGCAAGTAAAAAATGCTGGCTCGTTAAACTGTACGTTTGCTTTAAACATTATGCGCTTCGGGGCCGCCCCACCTCTAAGTGAGTTGGTGTTATAGTTGACTATAACACCGAAAATCTTGATTACAAGTGCTTTATTCGAGCCTTGATAAACCCAAGCGCCAAGTCAAAGCGTTAATAGATGTAAGGCAAGAGAGCTATTAAAGAGCGCACATGGGTAAGTTTGAAGGGTTGTTCAGTGCACACCCGACAGAATCCGGCACCCCAGAACCCGAATAAGTAATTCTCACCAGTGCCTGACTCAGCCGCCAGTGCTAGAATTCCCGACCCTAATCAATCCTAAGCACTTCGTAGGAATTACTACAATGAAAGCACCCGTTCGCGTCACTATCACTGGCGCCGCTGGCCAAATTGGATACCAGCTCGCATTCCGGATCGCCTCTGGCCAAATGCTAGGCCCCGATCAACCGGTTATTTTGCAAATGCTCGAAATCCCGCCGGCATTACCGGCCTTGCAAGGTGTCGTAATGGAGCTCGATGATTGCGCGTTTAGTACACTCGCTGGCGTCATCGGGACTGATGACGCCGATGTGGCATTTAAAGATAGCGACTGCGCCTTGCTAGTCGGTGCTCGCCCACGCGGACCGGGCATGGAGCGCAAAGATTTGCTGGAAGCTAATGCAGCCATTTTCTCAGTACAAGGCAAGGCCATAAACGATCATGCGAGTCGTGACATTAAAGTTCTGGTCGTCGGCAACCCCGCTAATACAAATGCATTGATTGCCAGTAGTAACGCGCCTGACATTGACTCTGGTAACTTCACAGCGATGACTCGACTGGACCACAACAGGGCAAAAGCACAACTTGCGACGAAGGCCGGCTGCCACGTAAATGACATTAACCGCATGACCATCTGGGGCAATCACTCGGCAACACAGTATCCAGATGTCAACCATGCCACTATCTCCGGCAAGAACGCTGCTGCTCTTGTCGGTCAGGAATGGCTTACAGAAGCATTCATTCCGGCCGTTCAACAGCGCGGCGCGGCGATCATTGCGGCGCGAGGTGCGTCTTCTGCCGCTTCTGCCGCATCCGCCGCGATCGATCACATGCACGACTGGACTCTTGGCACAGCGGATGACGATTGGGTCAGCATGGCCATCCCGGCCGATGGTAGTTACGGCATAGAGCCAGGCATCGTCTATTCCTACCCAGTTCACTGCAGTGACGGCCAATATGAAATCGTTCAGGGTCTCGATATTGACGATTTTAGTCGCCAACGAATGGACGCGACAGAAGTCGAGCTGCGCGAAGAACGTGCTGCAATAGAAGAACTATTATAGGAACTACTATAAAATTTGTAGCCGCACTATCGTACTTCGCGGCCACTGATTCAAAAAGGAAGAAAACTTGTTTGAACTCATCATAGGATTTCTCTGGTTCTTGCTGTTTTTTGGAGGTGGTGTTTTTCTCGCCTATCAGCGAGTAGAGCTTCGATTGTCCACTGCTGCCGCTGGCGTAGCCGTCTTGGCCTACGTCGTTTTCGGTAACGGCCACCTGCTATGGAAGCTGTTCCTGATAGCCACGCTTGGCGCGATGCTCGTCCTCAATCTGATCGAGTTCCGGCGCGAGAAACTCACTAAGCCACTGCTTGCCATTTACCGACGCATGCTACCTTCGATGTCGGATACCGAACGCGAAGCATTGGAGGCCGGAAGCGTCTGGTGGGACGGTGAACTTTTTTCTGGCATGCCGCAATGGGACAGGCTCATGTCCTACCCGGCGCCGAAGCTGTCGAAAGAAGAGCAGGCCTTCCTTGATGGGCCGTGTGAAGAGCTCTGTCAGATGCTCGATGACTGGGATATATGTCACGTCCGCGCTGACATGCCTAAAGAAGTGTGGGACTACATCATAGAGAAGCAATTTTTCGCTATGATTATTCCCAAACAATACGGTGGCCTTGAGTTTTCGGCATACGCTAATGCGATCGTCATAACCAAACTCGCAAGTCGCAGCCCGACAGCATCATCGACAGTCGGCGTGCCAAACTCGCTTGGACCTGCTGAATTATTACTGCATTACGGCACTGAGGAACAGAAGCAGCACTATCTCCCAGGACTGGCCGCGGGCACCGAGATTCCGTGCTTCGCATTGACGTCTCCGCAAGCTGGATCGGATGCTGCGGCGCTGATCGACAATGGCGTTATTTGCAAAGGCAAGTGGAAGGGCAAGACCATCACCGGTATCCGCCTTAACTGGAACAAGCGATATATTACGCTTGCTCCCGTCGCGACGGTGCTCGGCCTCGCCTTCAAATTAAATGATCCTGACCACCTTATCGGCGAAAAAGATGAGTACGGCATCACCGCCGCCTTGATTCCGACGACTATAGATGGAGTCATAGTGGGACGACGACATTATCCGCTAACGATCGCATTTCAAAACGGACCAACCTCCGGCAAAGATGTATTCGTGCCGCTTGACTACATTATTGGCGGGCCCGAAATGGCCGGCAAAGGCTGGAAAATGCTGGTCGAACTTTTGTCGGTTGGGCGCGCTATCACACTGCCGTCCACAGGCTCAGGTGGTGGCCAAGCAGCCAGCTACGCGACCGGTGCATATGCAGTAATTCGCAAGCAATTCAATACCTCCATTGCTAACTTCGAAGGTGTTGGCGAAGCACTAACAAGAATAGCCGGGCACACTTACATTATGAACGCGGCAGTTTCCGTAACAGCGGGCGCCATTGATCAAGGCGAGAAACCCGCTGTCCCTTCAGCGATCTTGAAGTATCACTGCACGGAGCTCAGCCGGAAAGTTGCCGATGATGCCATGGACATACATGGTGGCAAAGGCGTGATGATGGGACCCAAAAACTATCTCGGTCGAGCCTATATGGCGACCCCGATTGCGATTACAGTTGAAGGTGCGAATATTCTCACTCGCAGTCTGATCATTTACGGGCAGGGCGCGATTCGGTGCCACCCGTTTGTGCTGCGTGAGCTCAACGCTGCAGGCGACGATGACAAGGATCGCGGCCTGATCGAGTTTGACGATGCACTGTTCGGCCATATCGGTTATGCGATCAGCAACATGGCTCGCTCCTTCTTTCTGGCAATGACGCATGCCAAGTTCAGTCGAGTACCCTTGAATACGCCAACGCGGCGCTACTACCAGAACATTAATCGCTACAGCGCCGCCTTCGCGCTGGCGTCTGACTTTGCAATGCTGACGCTAGGCGGATCACTGAAGAAACGCGAATTACTTTCCGCACGTCTTGGCGATATTTTGAGTTCGATGTATCTGGCATCGACAGTGTTAAAGCATTTTGAGAACCAAGGTCGCCGGGCAACCGACCTACCGCTTGTAGAGTGGTCAGTCCGAACGTTGATGTATCAGGCGCAGGAAGCCCTGCACGCGTTTCTGCGTAACTTTCCGAATCGATTTGTTGCTGCCCTGTTGAGATTCTTCATCTTCCCTCGTGGTCGCACCTACTCCGCACCATCGGATGAAATATCCACAAAAATAGTCGGCTTGATTACGACACCAGGTGAATCGCGCGAACGCCTCAGTGAGTTCGCCTACACGACTAATGAACCAAACAACCCACTCGGTTTGCTACAAGAAGCACTTGAACTCACCAAGGAATATGAGCCTATCGAACGACGTTTGAGGCAAGCTCGGAAGGAAGGTCTCCTATTGTCCGACTATCTGGGCGACCAGATTGTCGGAGCAGAAAAAGCGCAAATCATCAGCAAGGCCGAAGGCCGCAACATGCGTGCGTACCATGAAAAAGTTCTCGCGCTTCTCGCTGTCGATGATTTTGCACCTGAGGAATTGTCTCGCAGCACAGAAAAAAGCCCAGCCCAAAAGGCTACGACTACAGCGAAGACCGTAGCTAGAAGGAAGGCGCCTAAGAAGAAAGTGAGTAAACAATCAGCCATGACGAGCAAGAAAAAGGCCTGAACGCTGGCTCTCGACGATGACGAGTTACGCCGGATTTCTTTATACACTCAGACTTGTCGCCGACAACGACATGCAATTGTGTCATTCTACATTCCGGTGTATCTGTATAAAGTGATGCACCATGTTTACGGACAGGGACATCTGATCACCATTCCCAAGTATCTTATATTGATCGTCGCTTATTTAACCGGCGTTACATTTACCATGGTAGGTATTTCTCGTCGCGCTGTTATCAGTCTGATGTTAGGAGCAATAAAATGAAATCAAACCTTTTGATAATTGGTAGCGGCCTTCTAATCCTTGCCGCCTGCAGCGAGAAACAGTCCCATGACCAACCGATAGTTGAGCATGAGGCTGTCGCTGAAGTTGCCGCGGAACCTATAGGAATTCCACGTACGGCCTCGGCCGACGGCGCCAGTGTATTTTTCATAACACCCACTGATGGCGCGATAGTATCCAATCCTATCGTCATTGAATTCGGCATTACTGGCATGGACGTTGTAAAAGCGGGCACCGAACAAGAAAATTCGGGACATCATCACCTCCTGATCGACACCGAATTGCCTGCAATGGGAATGCCTATACCAGCGGACGACCATCATATTCACTTCGGGGATGGCAGTGGCAGCACCGAAATAAGCCTAGAGTCGGGCGAGCATACTGTGCAAATGCTGCTGGGCGATTACCTGCATATTCCGCACAATCCACCCCTGTCATCTGCACAAATCACGATTACTGTGAAATAAGTAGTTGAGCAAAATGCGCAGTGACACTAAAATCGCTCCGCCAGACAAATACCATTCATGAACCAACCTAACTCAAATAAGCCTATTGGAATCAGCGGACTCGCCGCGTACGTACCGCCGTATCGAGTGTGGCTGGAGGATTGGTGCGACTGGACAGATAATCAGTGGCCTAAGATGCGTGAAATTGTGGGGCGCAGTTTCCGCGTACGCGGACCCAATCAAAGCGTCTATACGATGGCAGCCAATGCTGTTATTCGTCTCATCGACCAGTACGATGTTGATCCCAGCCGGGTTAAGTTTCTCGGACTTGGCACTGAGTCGAGCACCGACAATTCTGCAGGCGCGATCATCGTAAAGGGCATGGTTGATCAAGCCATGGAAACTAGGGGGAAAGCACCAATTTCACGCAGCTGCGAAGTGCCTGAATTCAAGCATGCCTGTCTCGGCGGTGTTTACGGAATGAAAGGGGCGATTCGCCATCTTGCTCTGGATGGCGCTGGCAGCCAGGCGATTGTTGTTTGCGCTGATATCGCGGAATACGCGCGCGGCAGCTCAGGAGAACCGACGCAAGGAGCAGGCGCTATTGCGATGCTGCTTGAGGAAAATCCGCAGCTCGCAGTCGTCGATTTGATCGGATCTGGGTCCGCATCGGACTACCGCATCATGGATTTTCGCAAACCCATGCTGAACTTTTGTGGTCAAGGCCACTCTGAGACACACCAGGTGCAGGACTTCCCCGTATTTAATGGCAAATATTCCACCACCTGTTACATAGATGAAACTCTGCATGCACTAAATGACATGTATGAAAAAAGACAACTCAACTCGATTAAACATCTGCGCTCGCTGCGGACCTTATTTCTGCATCGACCGTATCGTCGCATGCCGGAAACTGGCTTCGCAGTGTCGTACCTGTTCGCATTAGGAAAGGGTAATGCCGAGGATCGAGCGGAGCTCGCGTCCTATTGTTGCGAGGCGGGTGTCGACACAGATACCTTGCTTCTGGAAATGGCGAGTAAGCCTGATATATCGAGTTTTGCCACACCAGAGCAGCATCAGTTTGAGGCTTACCCAATGGCAATGGCTGTACTCAGAGCGTTTCGTACCTCGCGCTATTACCAACACGAGATCCTCGACAAGCTGCGTCTCGGCAGCGATACCATGCTTGACCTCGGCAACCTCTACACCGCCGCTCTTCCAGCGTGGATGGCTGCTGGCTTCGAACAAGCACTCGGCGAAAATTCACTGGCTGCTGGCGAGGAAGTTCTGACCCTCGGTTACGGCAGCGGCGACGCGGCTGAAGTGATTCCATTCTTCATGGCTGAAAACTGGCGGGAAGCAGCGACTAAAATTCACTTCGCTGACGCGATGGAGCTAACACTCGACCTTAACCGTGAACAGTACGAAATGCTGCACGATGGTCGACGCGTGCAAGGTCTCGACTACGTTGCCCACAATGAATTCGTCATTGACCGCGTAGGCGTTAGTAACGAGCGACAGTTTTCCGACCTAGGTATCGAGTACTATCGCTATATCGCGTAGGCGGCAAGCCGCTCGGCATACACTTCCCGCAACGTTCTCCATTCTTGTTTGAACCACGGCGTAAATCGCCCCGGACTTTCGGCAAGTTCGCCATCCAGTTCATCGGCCAAAACATAGCGGATACTTTCGATCTCATTGTCGTTCGGACGAACACTGCCCCCCAAATTGCCGAGGAATACGTGGCACAATTCATTCTCTGATCCGGCCTCGCCAAAGTTGGCCTGATACGTAAAGTGATAGATTGATTCAAGATCTGCGGCTACATTCAGCTCGTCGTCTAAGCGCCGCATGGTGGCAATCGACAACGACTCACCTCGCCGCGGGTGGCTGCAGCAGCTGTTAGACCAATACCCTGGCCATAGCCGTTTTTGCTCACTTCTTTGCTGCAGTAGTAAGCGCCCTTCATCGTTGAACAAAAATAAAGAAAACGCCCGGTGCAAAACGCCATCTCCATCATGGCAATCAGCCTTCGATCGAAAACCGATCTCATTGTCCTGATCGTCGACCAGGATCAGCTCCTCGCCCTCCGACGACACTAAGCGATGCAAATTATTCAATTCATCGATCCTTTTGAAATATATGACTGCAAAGTCTCATAACCTGCTTGATGCAACGCCGCCCGAACTTCGTCTACGGCGCCCGGACACAAAGCCACTATCGACCCACCTCCACCGGCTCCGGTCAACTTGGCGCCGCTCGCGCCGTTCTCACGTGCAATAGCAATCATGTTCTCGAGGTCTGGCGTTGATACCTCGATCGCGTTCAGTAAACCGTGGCAAATATTCATCAATTGGCCCAACTCTTCGTACTGCCCCGCTGTCAGCGCTGCCGCACCTCTGCAACTGATCTCGTCAATCTGGTCGAATATAGCCTCGTATTGAGACGAATTCTTGTCGTAGCGAGAACGCACACTCGATACCTGATCGATAGTGCGACCTGGGTTTTTACTGAACCCGATAAGCAACGGCGGTGTTTCATGGAGCTCCAGTGTCTGAAACGTAAGAGATGCACCCTTTTGAAATAACATCGGCTCGCCATAGCAAGACAATGTGTTATCTAATCCGGACGGATTACCGTGCGCCAGTTTCTCGCATGCATAAGCGATCGCGTTGACACATTCATCATCGATGTCGGCCTCGACACATACCGCAATAGCACGAGCAATAGCCACGGCGATCGCCGCTGACGACCCCAAGCCCATTCCCTGCGGCAGACTCGATGACACATTTATCGTGAATTTCGAATCACCAACACCAAGCTCATCGAAAATCGTGTTCACAGCTGCACCGACGCCACTCCCATCTTTACGATCGATAACAGTACTGAGACCCCATTCTCTTACAGTGAGACTTGTCTCCTTATCGGTCAGCGTAGCGTTGGCTCGAACAGCGTCTACGATAGGAATCGCCAGGGCATGTCGTCCGTAGACGGCCGCGTGCTCTCCTAACAAAATAATTTTTCCCGCCGCGAATGTACTGCTAGCCGGATGCCCGACCTGCTCATTTTCCAAGTCTCGAAGTATCTCAGCGGCTTTCCAATCTTTAATTTCACCGCTTGCGACCAAACGCCGAACGACATCATCGAGGTGGTGATCCGGGGTCCCCGCTGCCGTTGCCACGCTGCGCGCATGCAAGCGCATATGGCCTTTTTGGATACCGCTGGTTGCCAACGCCCGCAGCGCCGCAAAGTTTTGCGCCAAGCCAACCGCGGCCATCATCTCTGCAAGTTGTATCGCGGATTCGACTCCAGCGATTGCGACACCTAACGTGGCAGCTGGGTTCGAAGATAAAGTTCCGCCGACGATGCCAGGTTTAAGAGGCACAATAATTTCGCCTAGCAGGTCGCCGTTAGCTACAGATGACCACTTGGTTAGCGATGAATAACGACCACTCCTCGCCGCATAGGCGTGAGCACTCGCTTCAATCGCTCGCCAATCATTGCCCGTTGCAATGGCAAGCGCATCGATGCCGTTCATCACACCTTTATTATGAGTTACCGCTCGATGTGGATCGGCAATAGCAATTTCGCTCGCCACAATGATTCGATCACGCACCTCTGTGCCAGACATTGAGTCGCTCGCTAGGTCATCAACGCTGTAGGTGACGGTTGCCGAACAGACTGAACGGTCCACGAGATTTGAAAGAATTTTGAGCGCGGCCTGACCACCCGAGACCTCTTCAAGCCTCGGTGCCATCGATTCGCATATCGTATTGACCAAGTTGGCGCCCATCGCGTCGCAGGTATCAACCAATATGTGCACAGCAATAACAGGCGTATCGTCCGCGAGGCTAAGGGCCTTGAATTCAATATCGCGAACGCCACCGCCGCGGGCATGAAGTCTTGGATGAATATTGTCCGCTCTTTCGATCAGTTGTGGAGATTCTTCTCGTAATGATGCAAGCGCCACCTCAACATCCGTGACACCAACGAGGTGAATCTGCCCTATGAGCAACGATTCAGAAAGTAACGCTGTAAACCCGCCCGTGGCTCTCGCCATTGCTGCAGCCGCACTTAGCCCGGCGACAATTGACGGCTCTTCGACAACCAGCGGCACAATACACTCACGCTTGTTGATGATGAAATTGGGCGCTACCGCAAATGGTAATCCGAAAACGCCAAGGATATTTTCGACCATCTTGTCTGCCGCTGTTGCAGCGATAACATGACGCCCCGATCTGAGATTTTTCGCGGCATCAGACGACAGCCAACCCAATTTCTCGAGCTCAGCAATACGATTGGCGATAGAGAGCTTGTGCAGTCCGGAAATACGCGATTTACTCATGCTTCAATCCTAACGCCTGCGTCGCTCAACTCACAGTCCAGCATCTTAAAATTAGTCGCCAACGCACGGCCAAATGCATCCAGTTCTGCATCATCCAGTCCCAATACGATACCGACGTCGCCACCGCCTGCACCGCAGGGCTTGTACGTCAGGTTTCTTCCCTTTGCTTCGCGCCATAATTCGTTATGACCCATGTCGAAAATTCCAAGCTTATGGTCACTGCTGAACTCGCGAAGTTGTTCACAGTAGTCCCGGTAGCCATCCAGAACTCTTACAGGGTCGCCGCTCCGCCAATGGCCCGCCATGACTTCTGACGCACCCACCAGACGTACTCGGGAAGGTTCGCTGACGCCTGCATTCAGGTGCGTGAGCTTGTCCTGAGTACTTGCAGGGGTGCCCGTCCAGATGAGTCGATATGATAGCCCGGTGGGCCACGACAAAGCCTTCACCGCAGCGCCCTCTATTCGATATTCGATCAGTCCTCCGTATAAGCTGCTGGCGACATCAACACCACTTCCTACGCCGCCTTGCAGCTCCTTATGAGCCTGGTGCGCCAACATTCCAATCGTTGCTACATCGGCGCATCCTTTAATAGCGGCGGTTAAGGCGACGGTAATCGCGGCGCTCGATCCAACACCTATTTTTTGATATGTCGGAGAATCAATAAACGAAGTGGTGTTGAGATGAATATCTCGCCCAGCACCCTTGCCAACGTTCGCCGCCCGCCAGACGGTGTCGATAACAGTGAATGACTCCTGCCCCACCTGCCATCGAATTCCGTTGTCTGTGGATTTAAATTCGCCTCTCTCGCAAGCATAACCCATGGACTCAACGTGAGAAGTGCTGTCGCCACGGTGACTGATCGTGGCCCGGGCGCGACGATTAATTGCCATACAGATTGCTGGAGCGCCATCCAGAACGGCGTACTCACCACTGAGCACAACTTTGCCCGGAGCAGTTGCGACGATCGACGCGCTCACGACGGCTCAACCAACCGAGCGGCGCTGCCCAAACCACTCTCCATTACTTGTTGAACGCCGGGCGTTTTTTCCAATGCCTCTCGCACAGTCGCAGCATACTCTGGCAGACATACCGCCTTAACTTGTGGGCCAGCATCGATAGTAAAGAATACCTTACAACCATCCTCTTGTAATCGACGCACTCTCTGCATACAAGCCATCGTCGCGGCATTCCAATACACCAGCGGCGGCCTTGACGCCCACATGACTGAATGCATCTTGAGGCAATTGTGCTCAGCAACCACAGCGAGACTCTCAAAGTCGCGCCGATCAATCGCCGCACGCGCGGAGTCAAGGTCTTGATCTTGTTGTGCAATCCAATTCTCGTAGAATGGCGATGTTTTCCGAGAGGCTTCCATCGCAACGGTGGAACCAACCGCTTTTGGTCCGGTTTCGGTGATCGCAACGATCACTTGCATGGGCCAGGAATCAACGTCGCAAAGCGAGGTCACTTCAATGCTCTCGCCGGCATTCTTTAGTTCCGCGAATCCACCGTACAAAGACCGGGCAGCGGACCCTGATGCCTGTCCTGCAAGTTGTGTCAGCTCTAGCGTGCTAAATGACAACCCCGCAGCGCTCGCCGCCGCTACCGTTGTCGCTGCAAATGCGGACGCGGATGATGCGAGTCCAGCAGCAATGGGGAAGTTACTCTTGCTATTGATGCGAACGCGGGGACGCCCTTCTCCTACCACGCTGTCAATACAAGTGGCGATTCGTGGCAACATCTCGTCATTTCGCTCACCATTGAATAGCAACTCGTCCTGCGATAAGCCAGAGCTCAAATCGATACTGACCTCGGTATATAGATCGCTCAATGTGATCGAGATCGACCCAACCGCGGGCAGGTTTCGCGAAACATCACGCTTACCCCAGTATTTGACCAGCGCGATATTCGGCTGTGCAATTGCCGTCGCATGCATGTACGTGTGCCTCAATAATTCATTCGAATGAAGGACAAGAATTATAGCCCAGAGGGAGCCGCGCACAGTGGCTGAATTCCGTGTACGCTACATGGCCAAATTTGTAATGATAACGACTTGCCCCTGAAATTCAAAGACCGTATCGCGATGTACACCGCACGGGTTAACGCCCGGTTGGATGCAGTATTGCCGGCGGCGACTGCGTACCCCGAGCGCCTGCACGACGCCATGCGATATGCGGTTCTTAATGGCGGCAAACGGATCCGACCACTATTGGTTTACGCGGCGGGCGAATCCCTGAATGTAAGTCCTGAGTTGCTCGATGCGCCCGCCGTCGCTATCGAGCTGATTCATGCGTTCTCATTGGTTCATGACGACCTTCCTGCCATGGATGACGACAACCTCCGACGTGGAAAGCCGACCGTTCACAGGCGGTATGATGAGGCAACTGCGATCCTCGCTGCGGATGCATTGCAGCCTCTTGCATTTTCAGTATTGGCGGATATTGAGGGGGCACCGTCAGGTGCGGCGATTGAGCTTGTCCAACTTATATCGAGAGCCTGTGGCTCTATTGGTATGACCGGTGGGCAATCCATCGATCTTGAAGCCGAAGGTAGAACACTAACCGCCAATGAACTCGAGCACATGTATTCCTTAAAAACAGGCGCCCTGATTCAGGCCGCCATCTTATCCGCGAACCTCTTAAGCGAAGGTAATTGTAGGGACGATGCTGTAGCCCTTGACCGTTTTAGTCACGATATCGGCATAGCGTTTCAGATTAAAGACGACATTCTCGACGTTATCGGCGAAACGGAGATTATCGGCAAGCAAGCTGGGTCAGACAAATCTCTGAACAAAGCGACCTATCCTGCCTTATTTGGTATCGACGCTTCCCAAGCTCGTTGCAATGAACTTCTGTCGAGCGCGCTTGATGAGCTGTCGCGGTTTGGTAATGCCAGCGCCCCGCTAGCATGGCTCGCTCGATTTATCGTCGAGCGGGGCCTGTAGTCTTGTGGCATCGTCAACACGCAGCATTCTGCATGTTGATATGGATGCCTTCTATGCATCCGTTGAACAGCGAGATGACCCAAGCCTGAAGGGCCAGCCAGTCGTTGTTGGTGGTGGTACGAATCGCGGTGTCGTGGCCGCGGCTAGCTATGAAGCGCGACGTTTCGGTATTCGTTCGGCCATGCCGATGGCAGAAGCGCTACGGCGATGCGGTCACCTTGTTCGCGTAAAGCCGAGGATGCTGCACTACAAAAAAGCGTCCGAAAGTATCTTCGCGATTTTTCGAGAATTTACGCCGCTAGTCGAAGGGCTGTCGTTAGACGAAGCATTTCTCGACGTAACCGCCAGCGTCAAATTGTTTGGCGCACCGGAGATGATTGCGGCAAACATCAAGCAGCGCATCTCGAACGATACAGCACTGACTGCTTCGGTCGGAGTAGCAGAGAACAAGCTGGTTGCGAAGATCGCATCTGACCTCGACAAGCCCGACGGACTCACCGTCCTCACTCCAGCCCTTTACAGTGAAAGACTGGATCCACTACCGGTTAGAGTGATTCCCGGAATCGGGCGTAAAACACTAAAGCGGCTGCAGGCGATACGCATCTCAACGGTGCGGGATCTTCGCATTGCAGACAACCGCGATCTCGAACCGATTTTTGGCCGATTCACGCAGAATACACGTGACCGTGCGGCCGGAATTGACAGTCGGTCGGTCGTCGCTGGTCGCGAGGAAAAGTCGATCAGTGCAGAGGAGACATATGATCAGGACCTATCAAATCCCAGTGACATGGTCCGCGAGCTGCTTCGTTTATCTGAAAAATGTGCTACTCGCCTCAGAAAATCGTCGCTTGCAGCCGGCACGATACAGATTAAGATTCGACGCGCCGACTTCGCGACCTTCACGCGACAGCGCAGTGTGAAACCTCCGGCGAATGGTACGGACCAAATCTATGCGATCGCGACTGAATTACTAAATGGCTGGCTCGGTAAAAATTCTAACGCCAGGGTTCGTTTGCTTGGCGTTGGCGGAAGTAATCTGGTTCCGAATGAACAGCCTGATTTTTTTGCGAGTGAATTGACCATGAGCACATCCATGATCGATGAAACCGTTGACGAAATACGTGAGAAATTTGGCTCTCTGTCAGTCGGACGAGCGAAGATGCTCGACCGATAGGGTAGAATCCCAGCGATGTACAGCAGTTTCTTCGGACTCAATGAAAAACCGTTTTCGATAACGCCGGATCCGCGTTATCTCTTCATGAGCGAGCGGCATGGCGAAGCGCTGGCACACCTGGTGTACGGTGTAACGGAAAGCGGTGGCTTTATGCAGCTAACGGGTGAAGTAGGAACGGGCAAGACGACGTTAGTGCGTAGCTTGTTGTTGAATCGAATGCCCGACAACGCAGATGTTGCGGTTGTACTCAATCCACAAATAACGGCACAAGAATTCCTACTGACTATCTGTGAGGAACTGGGCATCGCAGCCCCCGAAAAAATAGACAGCATCAAGGCGTTAACCGATGCGCTCAATCACCACTTGTTGAGCGCTCACGCTGCGGGTAGACGGACAATACTGATCGTGGACGAGGCGCAGAATCTTGCTCCGGCCGTACTCGAACAGGTCAGACTTTTGACCAATCTCGAAACGGCCAAGCAAAAGTTGCTGCAGATCATCCTCATCGGTCAACCGGAATTACGTGAGCTACTCGGGCGAAATGACCTCCGACAACTAGCGCAGCGAATCACTGGCCGTTACCACCTCGAACCGCTGACTAAAGAGGAAACTACTCAATACATTGAACACCGACTCCGTGTCGCGGGAGCGCTCGGTGAAGTGATAGACGCTGGTGCGAAGAAAGAGGTATTTCGTCTTTCGGGTGGAGTGCCACGACTGGTCAACGTCATATGCGATCGGGCGCTGCTGGGTGCGTACAGTCAGGAATCTCGAGTCATTACGAAACGCTTGATTCGACGCGCAGCGGCCGAAGTTTCCGGTGAGCTAGCGGGGGCGCCGCTTATGTCCCGCGTTGCTATGGTGGCAGGACTAATCGGCGCGGCAGTCATTATTGTGAGCATCTGGTCCGTCACCAGAGAGGTCACTTCGACCACCAGGGAATCACAAACTTTCGCAGTCCCGATTCCTGCTCTTGAGAAGCCCGTCATCGCTGCTGAGAAGCCAGCGCCGGCGACGCTGGCTGATGAGCTTTTACTCGCTCGGGAGTTAACGACAAACGATTTTGCACTCGCTTCTCTATTCAACCTGTGGGGCCTCACTTACACGAGCGGATTAGAAGATGGTTGTTCACAAGCTGCCGCCGCAGGGCTAGCGTGCCTTTATCAGCGCGGCTCATGGAATGGGCTACGCCAACTCGATCGGCCCGCCATTCTTACAGTCATTGACGCTAACGGAAGCTCGCACGAACTGGTATTGATTACCATAAATGGCGACATGGCCGACTTATCGATTGGTGGAGTGATAGTCACCCACCCAGTTCACGAAGTGACGGATCTTTGGTTCGGTGATTTCGTGATGTTGTGGCGACCGCCGGGTGGCGTCGCAGTCTCGCTCTCATCGAGATCATTTGGCCCAGATGTTGTTTGGCTTCGACAAAGCTTAGCGACAATTGATGACAACTATGCAAACGCCGACGTTAATAATGAATCCTACGACGCTGATTTACAAAGCATCGTAAAGCAATTTCAGCGAGACAATCGCCTAAATGTTGACGGTCTCGTCGGTAGGCAGACCTTGATCATCATCAATTCACTATTGGACTCGGGCGCCTCCCCGCGACTAACAACCTCTCGACTCGCCCAGGACTAGCGAATGTCATTTATTCTGGATGCATTAAAAAAGTCGGAAACTGATCGCCAACAGCAAGGCTCTGCCGAATTCACTGGCGTGCCAACAAGTAAAGTTAGTGTGGTAGTCCCGCGCTGGTTGTGGGTTATTGGTACCTTGTTGGCCATCAACCTCGCCGTTCTAATTGGCCTGCTGCAGAGGCCCGATTCGACGCAGACGGCAGCTGAAGTGCCCACCATGGAATCCGTGACGGCATTGCTCGAGGAGCAATCTACCAGATTGCCCAGCTTTGCCGAGCAAGCTGCAACCGCGAGGCAGAACCATCCAAATCCACAGCAGGATATTCAGGCGGCCGAGAAATCCAATGCGCAGTCCGGGATGATCAAGCCAATTCTGATTTCGCAAGACCCTGCATCAATTCCGTTGTCCAAACTATATCCATCAATTCACGAAGTCCGTGCAAGTGGCGCTCGTGATATCCCAGAGCTGCATCTCGATATTCACGTCTACAGTGACGACCCCGCAGGTCGGTTTGTGTTCGTAAACATGGCGAAACTGCGGGAAGGCTCGCGACTCGACGAAGGCCCCGTTGTCTCAGAAATTACGCCCGATGGTGTCGTACTCGAGCATGAGGGCCAACTGTTCCTGCTATCACGTGAATAGCGGCCAGCACTCGCATATCGACGGTGATGAACTGGCCAATGCCCTGGTTTCAGGTTTTCACTGTGTTATTGCTCAACAGGAGCACCTGAACCGCATCAATGTCTTTCCAATAGCAGACAGCGATACCGGAACCAATCTCAGCCTCTCGCTGGGCTCTGCCTTAGCTGTTATTAATAATAGTGAGGAAAAGCACCTCGGTCCGATGCTCGCATCATTGGCGGACGCACTGCTCGACGGCGCGCGTGGTAACTCTGGAACAATCTTCGCTCAGTTTTTTCAAGGTTTTAGTGATTCCGCAGGTGAGTTGACCCACTTCACTGCGTACACCTTCGGAAAAGCCGTCAATTTGGGCTCCGAATACGCTCATGATGCACTGTCAAAACCACGCGAGGGTACCGTGTTGTCGGTCATTCAGGCTTTCGCTAAAAGCGTCACCCAGCTCGCATCAGAAAATTCAGAAGCTGAATTCGCGGACGTTATCAGCAAGGCCCAAATTAAGGTCGATCAGGCACTTATCGACACGCCCAAACAGCTTGATGTTCTCAGAAAGGCGGGCGTTGTCGATGCTGGTGCGAAAGGCTTTGCGCTGCTCGTTGGCGGTATGTCCGACTATCTTCGGCATGGAACAATTGAGCCAATGCCAGAAATATCTCTGTTGGATGAGATCGAAGCGCCAGTCAAGTTCTCCGCTGCCGATAACTCGTCGCAATTCCGCTTCTGCACAGAATGTCTGGTAACTGCAAGCGAAATCGATCGGCGAAAGCTGCGAGAATCTCTTGCTAGCCTCGGCGACTCGGTGGTTCTGGCGGGCAGTAAGCGCAAGGCAAAGATTCATATTCATGCCGACAATCCGGATGCTGTCTTCGAAGTCGCCAGACAGTTTGGTGAGCTTAGCGGAGAAAAGGCTGATGACATGCATCGACAAAAAAGCGCAACGCATGGCTCCTCCGATAGCTTCGCTGTCATCACGGACTCGGGTGCCGACATCAGCGACGAAGACATGGAGCGGCTCGACATACATATGGTCCCCTGCAGAATTCAATTCGGTGACCGGGGTTATCTCGACAAGGTAAGTATCTCAGTAGCTGAGTTTTATGCGGAGCTCGAAAGTAACCCTCATCACCCGACGACGTCACAGCCCTCCCCCGGTGATTTCCGACGACAGTTTCAGTTCCTAGCCAGCCATTTTAAGGATGTTCTTTCAGTCACGCTAACCTCTCGCGCCAGCGGAACGTATGAAGGAGCACGGTCAGCAGCGAAGCGCAGCGAAGCCCCAGGGCGTATTCACGTTGTTGATTCATTAAACGTATCGATAGGGCAAGGGCAGTTGACGGTTCTGGCTGCCGAGTGCGCGGCGGCAGGAATCAGTATTGATGAAACGTTAAAAATTCTTGAACGAGAAGTCCCACGAACGAAGACTTTCGGGCTGCTATGCGACCTACGCTACGCCGTTCGTGGTGGCCGCCTGCTGCCATGGGTTAAATTAATAGCTGACTTGATGCGAGTAACGCCAATAATTTACGTCAAAGCAAATGGGGGTATCGGATTGGCGACATTCCTTCTCGGGCGCCGCCATCGAATTAGCCAGTACGCCAAATTTATCGGCTCTCACTGCAAAGACGGCGAGACTGTACAGGTCGGTATCGGACACGCGATTTGCCCAGAAGATGCGGAAGAATTGGCCAAGGAGCTCCGAAATAACATTGTATCGATCAATGCGTTGAAGATTTGTGAATTAGGAGCCGGGCTTGGTGTTCACGGCGGGCCTGGGACATTAATCGTATCGATCCGCCCCGTGATGTCAGATGATGATTTCATCAGCAGGGTTGATTAAATCCTTTCCCTGATTGCGCGCGTTATTCATCTGACGGCTTACCGGCCAAGCACATAATTTCGGCGTTCTCTGGGCTGCATTTTTGAGATAGTCAGCTTCTCCAGACAACCAGTCATCGGCAGTATCAGCACGAAGGATGACTGGCATTCGATGATGCAACGGCAGCATAAACTCATTCGCGGCGATGGTTAATAGTGCCATTGTTTGCACCACCTCGCCGCTCTCGCTATCTTTCCAGTGCTCCCAAAGTCCGGCCAATGCAAAGGGTTCGCGGCTCGCTAGAGATATGAAATGCGGTATTTTTGTGTCGCCCTTTTTATGCCATTCGTAGAAGCCATCAGCGAGCACGACGCAGCGACGATGCCTGAATGCGGAACGAAAAGACGGTTTCTCTGCCACCGTCTCCGCGCGAGCGTTAATCATGCGATTGCCGATCGCAGGATCTTTCGCCCAGGACGGTATCAGCCCCCAACGTAACATCGTGAGTTCGCGCTGTTGTTGGTTGCCGTCTCGGACTGCAGCTACGTATTGAGTTGGTGCGATGTTGTAGCGCGGTTCGACTTCGAGCGAACCATCAACACCAAATAACGCCGTTGTCGCTTCACTGGGGGAATAAAAAGCGAAACGTCCACACATTTTATTCGCGAATCCCCACACCCTTTTTCATCAAAAAGAAACTTGCCGAAAACAAGAGGATCACGAATCCAACTAGTATTGCGTAGGCGTATGTAATGCTTATGTCCGAGGTGCCTAGGATTCCGTATCGGAAAGCATTGACCATGTAAAGTATCGGATTCGCTTTCGAAACACCCTGCCAAAACTCCGGCAGCATGGATATCGAATAGAACACACCGCCGAGATACGTAAGCGGTGTTAACACGAATGTTGGCACGATTGAAATGTCATCGAATTTCTTAGCGAATACTGCGTTTATAAATCCGGCCAGCGAGAAGACAATCGATGACAGCAGGACAACTGATACCATGATGAATGGATGCGCGACCTCGAGGCGCGTGAAAAACAACGCGATTATGGTAACCAGCGTGCCGACTAGCATGCCGCGCAGTACGCCGCCTGAAACATGGCCAATAATAATGCTTGCATTCGACATAGGTGACACAAGCATTTCTTCAATGTGCCCGCTGAATTTCGCGCCAAAGAACGAGGAAACAACGTTGCCATAGGAGTTAGTGATCACTGACATCATAATCAGGCCCGGAGCGATGTATTGCATGTAATCGAAGCCGTCCATGGTGCCAATACGTCGCCCGATCAGATTGCCGAAAATGATGAAATACAGGGTCATGGTGATGGCCGGCGGTACAATAGTCTGTACCCAAATTCGGAGTACTCGGCTCATTTCCTTCCGAATAACCGTACGCACCGCAACCAGATTCAGTTGAATATTCATGTATCGCCCGCCGATTCGTGTTTATTGTCAACCAAACGCAGGAACAACTCTTCAAGACGATTTGCCTTATTCCGCATACTCACTACCCTGATACCGTTTGCAGTGAGTTGCTCAAACAGGTCATTGATATTGTGATCGGGGCCTTTTTCAACTTCAAGCTCACAATCGTTACGCAGTTTGGCCTTGAAGCCTTCGAGTAGCGGTACTTGCTTCAGATCACTTGCCAGACTGAGAATCAATACTTCTCGCTGCAGCTTTCGCAAGACCGTACTCATTTTCGCATCCTCGATGATTTTGCCTTCATCGATAATGGCAATATGGCGACAAAGTGTTTCCGCCTCTTCCAGATAATGTGTTGTCAGTATGATCGTGGTGCCTGCCTCATTGATTTCCTGCAGGTACTTCCACATAGAGCGCCGAATTTCGATGTCGACTCCAGCGGTCGGCTCATCAAGTATGAGCAAGCGTGGCTCATGCACGAGCGCTCGCGCGATCATCAGCCTGCGCTTCATGCCACCCGATAAGCTTCGCGCAATGTCATCGCGTCGATCCCATAGGCGCAGTGCACGCAGGTATTTTTCGGCCCGTTGACGCGCGACTTTGCCACCGATTCCGTAGTAACCCGCCTGATTGGTGACGATATTACCGACGGTCTCCCATAGATTGAGATTAATCTCCTGTGGCACCAGTCCAAGACAAGACTTGGCAGCTTCGAAGTCACTGTCGATATTGTGGCCAAATATCTCCACCTCACCGCCTGACTTATTAACCAGCGAACTAACGATACCGATCACCGTGGTCTTTCCCGCGCCATTGGGCCCCAGCAACGCATAGAAATCACCGGCCTCGACGTTCAGGTCTATGCCTTTGAGGGCTTGATTACCGTTATCGTAGGTCTTTTGGAGGTTTCTTATTGTTAGTGCATTCATCAGGTCCGGTATTGTAACCATGACACCTCTTCATCGTCACAACTTCTTCTCCATCACTCGCATTGGCACGGATATGCTACACGCGGCGGCCAGCTTTGTAGGGTATTATCCATCGCTGAATCTAGACTGGAATAATAGGGACGCGGTCCACGGTATGGAAAACCACAATGTTTTTGCCGGTGCATTTGTTGACCGCAGCGGCGAAAGACGTAAGGACCGCGGTTGGCTGGACGAAGCGCTACTACATGCGGACACGAACTTCCTTCCGGTCTGGGGTGACCGCTGCCTGGTTGGTGGTGATCCTCTGCATCTCATGCAGCTCGAACGGCATCAAGTTGATCACCTTCTTGACGAGCATAACCAGATTTTTCTTGGCTTGTTCCGCGGAGACCCCGCATTCGCAATTACGATGAATGCGGACGGAGCACCTCCATTTAGAGAGCTCGGCGAATTTCAGGATCTTCAATGCCTCGGCAGCGTGCTACCTGCCGACGAGGCGAATCTGGCAGCCCACGCTCGTGGATTAGCGCTGTGGCACGCGTCACAACAATTTTGCGGTCAGTGTGGCTCGTCGGCGCGCCCTGATAAAGGTGGC
>CAJXYT010000020.1 GCA_913063505.1 uncultured Gammaproteobacteria bacterium
CGGTGCCGGCGGTATCGGTTGCGCTGCCGCCATGTACCTCGCGTCGAGTGGCGTCGGTCATGTGAAAATCAATGACTTCGATACGATCGATGAGACCAATCTTGGTCGCCAGGTTCTTTACACACCGGCTGACCTTGGTCAGTACAAAGCAGAGGTCGCAGCGACGCGCCTTCGTGCGCTCAATTCGGGCATTCAGGTAACTGCAATTACTGAGCGTTTGCAAGACGATGCTTTGGCCTCTGAGGTTGGAGCGTCCGACATCGTTTTGGATGGATGCGATAATTTCGCGACTCGGTTCCAGGTCAATGAGGCCTGCGTGCTTGCCCGTCGACGTTTGATATCGGGGTCAGCCATTCGTCTCGAAGGACAACTGGCGGTGTTCGGGCCGGCATTCGAGACTGCGCCATGCTATCGCTGCTTGTATGCCGAAGCAGATGAATCCATGGATAGCTGTGCTGGCAACGGTGTTCTCTCTCCCGTTCCCGGCGTCATCGGCACGATGATGGCAGTAGAAGTTCTCAAGTATTTCGCAGGCATCGAGTCGGATACTTTAAAGCTGCACCTGTACGACGCTGCCACGTCAGAGTTCCGAACTCTCAAGATTAAGAAGCGAGAGGATTGCCCAACGTGCGGAACGATCGACGCCGCATAAGCATCCTTAAGGCTCTTCTCTTTGATAGTAAAGCGCTTTCTTTCTGCGTGCTTGATACAGCGAATACTGTTTCGTACTTGCGAATTGCCTGGCCACCATTGGCGTCAAGCACGGTCGCTCAAATTATGATCTTGTGGCTGCTGACCCGACATGCTTTTGAGTCTACCTCATGACGAGCACGTCCAACACTGCCTGTGCAGTGCTGGATCGAAACACCATCAAGCGCCATCCGCTGCATCGGGTTCATAACCCAGATTTGGTGCCAACCAACGCTCTGCCTTGGCAATACTCCAACCCTTACGCTTCGCGTAGGACTTAATTTGGTCACGACCCACTTTGCCAACGGCGAAATATTTTGCATCCGGATGTGCGAAGTAAAATCCGCTTACCGCCGCGGTGGGATACATCGCATATGATTCGGTTAATTGCAGGCCGATGTTCGCTTCAACATCAAGCAACTCCCATAAGATGCCCTTCTCGGTGTGGTCCGGGCAAGCTGGATAGCCGGGAGCCGGACGAATACCGCGGTATTTTTCGGCGATCAAATCACGGTTATTCAGATCCTCATCGGGTTCATAGGCCCAAAACTCCGTTCTCACACGCGCGTGCATATACTCTGCCGATGCCTCGGCAAGCCGATCAGCCAATGCTTTAAGAATTATCGAACTGTAATCGTCGTAGTCTTTCTCGAATCGTTCGACATGCTCGTCGATACCGATGCCCGCCGTAACAGCGAATCCACCGATGTAGTCCAAAATACCCGTTTCGCTTGGCGCAATAAAATCGCCAAGGCAACCCTGTGCGTGACCTTCAGCTTTCGAACGTTGCTGGCGTAAGTGACAAAGCCGGTGGGCGACTTCGACGCGCTCCTCGTCTGCATAAACTAAGACGTCGTCATGATCTATCGCGCTAGCTGGATAGAATCCGACCACAGCGCGAGCGGTCAGCCACTTCTCTTCGATGATTTTTTCGAGCATCGCAGTCGCGTCATTAAACAACGAAGACGCCGCTTCGCCAACTGTCGCATCGCTCAAGATCTGAGGGAACTTACCGTGAAACTCCCACGCATTAAAAAACGGCATCCAGTCAATGTAGTCGCGAAGATCATTCAGGTCGATGTCATCGAATATTCGCGTCCCACTAAACTCGGGTTTGGGCGCATCGTAGCTATTCCAGTCACACTCGTGCTTCCGTGCCCTCGCCTGATTTAATGACAATTGCGGGGACAGTCGCTTTTTATTCGCGTGCTGCTCGCGTCGCCGCGCATTGTCCTTACGCGTCTTGTCTATCAATGCATCACGTGTGCCGGATCCGATCAGGGCCTGCGCTACACCGACCGAGCGTGACGCATCTTTAACGTAGATGACCGGCCCTTCGTATTTGGGCTCGATTTTTACGGCCGTATGCGCCGGCGATGTGGTCGCTCCGCCAATGAGTAGTGGGAGATTGTAGTTAAGTCGTTGCATTTCGCTGGCGACATACACCATTTCATCCAGCGACGGGGTTATCAAACCGGACAAGCCGACAATACTTGCACCTTCGCGCTTCGCCGCTTCCAGAATCTTTTCACAAGACACCATGACGCCCAAGTCGATCACCTCGAAGTTATTGCATTGCAAAACAACCCCGACGATGTTTTTGCCGATGTCGTGCACATCACCCTTCACTGTCGCCATAACGATCTTGCCGTTCGAGGTCATTTTGCCGCCCTTTTCATCTTCAATGAAAGGCACCAGGTGACCAACACCTTTTTTCATTACACGTGCAGACTTAACAACCTGTGGCAAAAACATTTTTCCGTCACCAAATAAATCACCAACAACGTTCATGCCCGCCATGAGCGGACCCTCAATAACGTCAAGTGGTCGGTCGGTCGCCAGCCGTGCCTCCTCGGTATCGTCAATGACGAATTCATCGATACCGTGAACAAGCGCATATTCAAGCCGCTTATTGACCGTCAGCTCACGCCAGGACATATCCTTGGCTTTTGCGACGACACCGCTCTTTTGATCCTTGTAGTTCTCTGCAACGGCAAGCAGCTTCTCTGTGCCGTCTGCATCGCGATTGAGTACGACATCTTCAACCGCGTTACGAAGGTCTTCAGGTAGGTCTGTATAGATCGCTAACTGTCCAGCGTTGACGATACCCATATCCATACCTGCGCGAATCGCGTGATACAGAAAAACTGAATGAATCGCCTCACGAACAACGTTGTTGCCGCGAAAGGAAAACGATACATTGCTCACGCCACCACTAATCATCGAGTGCGGAAATGACTTTTTGATTTTGCGAGTTGCTTCGATAAAGTCGAGACCGTAACTCGCATGCTCTTCAATGCCGGTCGCGATTGCGAAAATATTCGGATCAAAAATGATGTCCGCCGGATCCATACCAACCCGCTTCGTCAGAATCTCATACGAACGCTTACAGATATCAATTTTTCTGTCTATCGTGTCCGCCTGACCGGACTCATCGAATGCCATAACAATGACGGCCGCACCGTAGTCCTGAACCAGTTGCGCTTGCTCAATAAATTGCGCCTCGCCTTCTTTGAGACTGATCGAGTTCACAATAGCCTTGCCCTGTACGCATTTAAGGCCCTCTTCGATCACGGTCCACTTCGACGAGTCAATCATGATCGGCAGTCGCGCGATGTCGGGCTCCGAAGCGATGAGGTTAAGGAACGTAACCATCGCCTTTTCGGAATCGAGCATGCCTTCATCCATATTAATATCGATGATTTGCGCACCGTTCTCTACTTGTTGTCGAGCAACTGCTACTGCAGCGGTATAGTCATCGTTTTCAATCAGGCGACGGAACACTGCGGACCCAGTGACGTTGCATCGCTCACCGACATTCGCGAATAGATCATCCGGGCCGATATTGAATGGCTCAAGTCCGGATAATCGGCAGCGAATAGGCAACTCTGGAATTTCTCGAGGTGCGACGCAATTGATGGCAGTTACAAGCGCACGAATGTGCTCTGGCCGCGTTCCGCAACAGCCGCCGACGAGATTAACAAGGCCACTATTTGCGAACTCGCCGATAACCTCAGCCATCTCTTCTGCTGTTTCGTCGTACTCGCCAAACTCATTGGGTAAGCCTGCATTCGGGTGCGCGCTGACGCGTGTATCCGCTATTTTCGAGAGTTCCGCTACGTATTGCCGCAGATCCTTCGCGCCCAAGGCACAGTTCAATCCAATCATGAAGGGGTTAACATGGCGGACTGAATTCCAGAACGCCTCGGTGGTTTGCCCGGACAGGGTACGACCCGACGCGTCAGTTATGGTGCCCGAAATCATTACCGGTACTTCTATGTCAATGGCTCGGAATGCGCGCTTCAGACCAACAACAGCCGCTTTGGCATTTAGGGTGTCAAAAATTGTCTCAATCAGCAGGAAATCGACACCGCCTTCTATCAAAGCGACAGCGGCCACCTCATAGGTCGCTGCAAGCTCATCGAATTTGATATTGCGAAAACCTGGATCATTTACATCGGGAGAAATCGACGCCGTGCGGTTGGTCGGCCCCAAAACGCCAGCCACGTAGCGCGGCGCTGCAATTTTGGCCGCGTGAGCATCAGCGCATTCACGTGCGATTCGCGCTGCGGCAGTATTCAGCTCTGCGACTAATTCTTCCATTCCGTAGTCCGCCATCGACGGAGCATTCGAATTAAATGTATTAGTCTCGATTATGTCGGCGCCTGCCGCGAGAAACTGATTATGTATATCGCGGATGATTTCGGGACGCGTCAATGACAGGAGATCGTTGTTGCCCTTGAGATCACGCTTTGAGTCCGCGAACCTTTCGCCACGGTAGTCATCCTCGCTGAGCCCAAAACCCTGGATCATCGTTCCCATAGCGCCGTCGAGCAGCATGATGCGCTCGTCGAGCGTCCGCATCATTGATTCGATTCGTTCGCTCCGCTCCATTACTACAACCTCACGCGACTTCGGAGTGTGCACGTACGCCTAATGCATGACAGATCGCGTAAGTGAGTTCAGATCGATTTAGCGTGTAAAAGTGAAAATCTTCAATGCCTTCTGATTTAAGATATTGAACCTGTTCGATAGCGACACTTGCAGCAATCATTTGCCGTGTCTCTGCGTCGTTGTCCAGGCCGTCGAAGCGATGTCTCAACGCATCGGGGATTGCGGTCCCGCACATCTTGGCAAATCGCTCCATTTGCGGAAAGCGCGTGATCGGTAAAATGCCTGGAACTATCACCGACTCAATGCCGGCTTGGCCACAGCGATCGCGAAAACGTAGAAATGCGTCGGAGTCAAAAAAGAACTGTGTGATTGCGCGGCTCGCGCCAGCATCCAGCTTGCGTTTTAAATTATCCAGATCAAATGCCGCGTCTTCTGCCTCAGGATGTACTTCTGGATAGGCGGCGACCGAAATGTCGAAGTCGGCGACTTTCATCAATCCGGCCACGAGATCTGAAGCATAGGCATAACCGTCAGGGTGCGGCACATAGGATTCGGCGCCCTTTGGCGCATCACCACGCAATGCGACCAAATGACGAACACCTATATCCCAATATCCACGGGCAATTTCGTCAATCTCATCGCGACTTGCATCGACACAAGTAAGGTGCGGAGCCGGCGTAAGGCGAGTTTCTTTAATGATCCTCACGACTGCCGCATGAGTTCGCTCTCGTGTTGAGCCGTCGGCACCGTAGGTTACGGATACGAATTGCGGTCCAAGGTCAGCCAGGCGCTTAATGGATTGCCATAATGTGGTTTCCATCGCGTCAGTATTCGGTGGGAAAAATTCGAATGAAACAGAAGGTGTAATTTTGTTACTCATAAGTATGTTTGCCTTCAAGGCGCGGCAGATGCGCGATCAGTGATCGTTGCGACTGCGAGCAGCCAACCTGGATTAATTGCGGGCACCATTCTCGGAGTCGCCAGCCTAATTTTCGCTGCTGTTGCCCACGCTCTGAATTCGGACTTGAGATTCGCAACGTCGGAATCGCCAACGGACGCGAGTAGCAGAAGCTGGCCTCTTGGATTAAGCAACCGTCCCGCTTCCCGAAGCGCCGCGGCCGGATCTTTCGCATTTGTCAGAACGTCATCGAGAATAATCGTGTCGAACTCAGCATCCTCGAAGGGCAACGCGTCCATGTCGCCCTGCCGTAACGTCGTGTTTGGGGTTCCAGCCAAGAACAATTCCGTTCGTGCTAACTTGCGTGCATCAGAATCTATATCAACGCCAACGGCCCGATGCGCACGCGATGCCAACAGTTTCAGTATGCGACCTTGTCCGCAGCCAATATCCAGCAAATTCCCTAACGGTCGTGAAACAGTCAATTCGACCAAAGCCCGATGTAGAGACCGGTCGTTTTCGGAAACCGGCACTGCAGCAACGCCGCTCTCTGTGCGAATATTACGCAGCCGGTCAATGTCTTTCTGAAACTCTGGCTCATCATCCGGGAGTAAGGCGAGCAAACGACGGCGCAAAGGGGATCCCTCACCTGCACTTGGTACCCGATAATAAACAAAGTGACCGTCCTTAAAGCGCTCTAGCAGGCCAACAGCGCATAGCTGTTTCACGTGCTGCGAGATACGAGGCTGACTTTGCCGGGTCACATTTGTCAGCTCAGAAACACTGCATTCAGCCGCAGCGCACAAGGCGACCAGCCGAGCGCGGACGGGATCAGCCAATGCTTTGAACTGAGACAATAACTTGTCGGTTAGTGATTGCATATAAAAATATAAAGATTCTTTTATATATAATGCCAGACAGTATACAGAGCCCAAACCATAAACCCAACAATTGCGTCATAAGAATCGCCACGGACGTCGCGACCAGTATCACTTACATTGAAAAAACCATGGTCAGAAGAACCCGAACGGAATTACGATATCACCAGGCATGCTTTGGCTACTTAAGTTTATCTCTCAGCATCTGGTTGACCTGCCCAGGATTGGCCTGGCCTTTTGTCTCTTGCATGACCTTGCCCACGAAGAATCCGATGAGCTTGTCTTTACCCGCTTTGTATTCAGCAACCTGACCAAGATTATCAGCGATCACCTTGTCAACGACCAGCTCTATCGCACCGCTGTCCGTGATTTGCTTAAGGCCCTTCGACTCGATGACGTCGTCAGCTGAACCTTCGCCATCCCACATCGCCTCAAACACTTGCTTGGCGATTTTTCCGGAAATCGTGTCGTCATGAATTCTATCTACCAGACCCGCAAGTTCGTCCGACGAGATCTTACTATCGCTAATACCCAGGCCATCACGATTCAAAGCGCCGCCCAAATCACCGATAACCCAATTCGCAGCAACTTGTGCTGTTGCATCTGTTGCTTTGACAACGCCCTCGTAGAAGTCCGCCAACATTCGGCTTGCCGTCAAAATTGCGGCGTCGTCACTTTTCAGCTCATACTCGTCAATAAATCGTGCCTGCTTCGCGTCGGGAAGCTCCGGCATTGTCGCTCGGATTGCTTCTATGTATTCATTACTGATTTCTACCGGCAATAAATCCGGATCCGGGAAGTAACGGTAGTCGTTTGCCTCCTCTTTCGAACGCATAGAGCGTGTTTCGTCTTTATCCGAATCGTACAATCGGGTTTCTTGAACGACTGTTCCGCCGTCTTCGATCAAATCGATTTGCCGCTCAACCTCAATGTTGATTGCCTTCTCAATGTATCGAAACGAGTTTAGATTCTTTAGCTCAGCTCGTGTACCGAGCTCTTTCTGCCCCATCGGCCGAACCGACACGTTCGCGTCACAACGAAACGATCCTTCTTGCATGTTGCCGTCGGAAATGCCGAGGTAATGTACGATGGTGTGAATTTTTTTCATGTACGTGACCGCGTCTTTCGCTGACCGCAAGTCAGGTTCAGAGACGATCTCGAGAAGTGGTGTACCCGCGCGGTTCAGATCGATGCCAGACGAAGCGTCGAGACCTTCGTGAATCGACTTGCCCGCGTCCTCTTCAAGGTGGGCACGTGTAATACCAATGCGTTTTTCCATGCCGTCCACGCCGATGATATGCATCTCACCATGCTCAACGATCGGCAGTTCCAATTGGCTGATCTGATAGCCCTTCGGCAAATCCGGGTAGAAGTAATTCTTGCGCGCAAAGACAGAGCGTCGAGCCACGGTCGCGCTCACGGCCAGACCGAACAACGTCGCCATACGCACGACCTCTTTGTTCAGGACCGGTAATACACCAGGGTAACCCAAGTCCACGAGGTTCGCCTGAGTGTTGGGATCGGCACCATAAGCTGTTGGAGAACCTGAGAAAATCTTACTTTTCGTCGCCAGCTGAGCGTGAATCTCAAGGCCAATAACCACTTCCCAGGCGACGCTCACTTGAACGCCTCTGGGCAAGCTATGTGCCAATCTGTTTCTTGTTGATACTGATGCCCACAGCGCAATAACATTTCCTCACCGAAGTGCGGGCCAACGAGATGCAGGCCAACCGGCATATCATCGACGAAGCCGCATGGTACCGACATAGCTGGCAGGCCAGCCAGATTCGCACCAATGGTGTAGATATCGTTCAGGTACATTTGAATTGGGTCATCAACTTTGTCGCCGAGTTTGAAGGCAGGCGACGGAGCCGTCGGACCAGCAATCAAATCGACATCAGCAAATGCCTTTTTAAAATCGTCGGCGATCAACTGGCGTACCTGCTGTGCCTTAATATAATAGGCATCATAGTAACCAGCAGACAAAACATACGCGCCGGTCATGATGCGACGTTTGACCTCGTCGCCGAAGCCTTCTCCACGACTGCGGCAATACAGATCCAGCAAATCTTCAGCATTTTCTGCACGATGGCCGAAGCGCACGCCATCAAAACGCGACAAGTTAGACGAACATTCTGCCGGCGCAACAACATAATAGGTCGGAACCGACAGATCGATGTTTGGAAGGTCGACCTCTACGGTTGTCGCGCCCATCGACTCCAGTACGGCGATAGCATCTTTAGCCCTCGCACCCGTCCGCTCTTCAAGCCCCTCGTCAGAATGCTGACGCACGACGCCGACGCGCAGTCCCTTTATCGATTCGCCAATACCCGCAAGATAGTCAGGAACAGCTTGATCAATAGAAGTCGAATCACGTTCGTCAAAACCAGCCATCACACCGAGCATTCGCGCGGCATCTTCTGCCGATCGGGTAATCATGCCCGCCTGATCCAGGCTCGAAGCAAAGGCGATCATGCCGTAACGAGAAACGCGTCCATAGGTTGGTTTCAGTCCGACAGTTCCAGTGAGTGCCGCGGGCTGACGAATCGATCCGCCTGTGTCCGTGCCCGTCGCGGCAGGAGCCAGTCGAGCGGCTACAGACGCGGCCGAACCACCCGACGAACCGCCTGGCGAACATTCGAGATTCCACGGATTACGAACCGGGCCGAAAAAACTGGTCTCGTTCGACGATCCCATCGCAAATTCGTCCATGTTGGATTTGCCGAGGATAACGGCGCCTGCGTCGGCCATTTTTTGCACCACGGTCGCGTTATAGGGCGAAATAAAATTATCGAGCATTTTCGACCCGCAGGTCGTCTTGATGCCCTCAGTGCAAAAGATGTCTTTATGGACTATAGGCAGACCGTTTAGTGCTCCGATATTTCCGGCCGCACGAGCTTTATCAGCACTTGCAGCCGCGGCAAGTGCCTCAGTGGATGTGACAGTAATGAAGGCATTCAGTTTTTCATCTTGCGCAGCGACCCTATCCAACAGTGTTTGTGTCAGCTCTACGGAGGTGAAGTCACCTTTGTCCAGACCGGCACAAAGCTCGGTCAATGTTTGCCGATGCATATCCATTATTCGAGCACTTTGGGCACGAGGTACAGCCCATCGACGACTTCAGGAGCGTTTTGTTGATAGTGATCCCGGTCATTGGTCGCGGTGACGTCATCTGGACGCAGTCTTTGCGCCGCATCCACTGGATGCGCCATTGGTACGACGTCTGTCGTGTCCACAGCAGACAGCTGGTCTACAAAATCAACGATTTTGGACAGCTTTTCGACGCTTTCGGCGTATTCCTCATCACTGAGGTTGAGCCTCGCCAGCATCGCAATATGTTGGACCTGTTCTTTGTCGAGTGACACGCGAAAATTCCGGGGTTCAAGAGGTTGCTAACAAGCCGCTTTTCAGCGGGGACGCAATAATACACGCCGCCTTGTGGAATGTCGTGGGCATTGTTAAATTACGCAGTTAATCCTCCGACGAGATCCCATCCCGACATGTTCAAGAATATTATGGGTTATTTTTCAAATGACCTTTCAATCGACCTAGGCACCGCCAACACCCTGATCTACGCTCGTGGAATTGGCATCGTACTAGACGAACCGTCGGTCGTGGCAATTCGCGAGGACTCTAGTCGAGGAGGCCGAACTGTTGAAGCGGTCGGCACAGAGGCCAAGAACATGCTGGGGCGTACGCCCGGCAACATCACGGCAATTCGGCCCTTGAAGGACGGCGTTATCGCCGATTTCACGGTCACAGAGAAGATGCTGCAGCATTTCATACGAAGAGCGCACGAATCTCGCTATTTCCGACCCAGCCCACGTGTATTGATTTGCGTTCCTTACGGATCAACGCAAGTCGAACGGCGTGCAATTCGGGAATCGGCTGAGAGCGCCGGCGCGCGCAAGGTATACCTTATTGATGAACCGATGGCCGCGGCGATCGGCGCGGGAATGCCCGTACATGAGGCTCGCGGGTCAATGGTGCTCGATATTGGTGGTGGCACATCGGAAGTTGCTGTTATCTCGCTGAACGGCATCGTTTACGCAGCATCTGTCAGAATCGGTGGTGACCGATTCGACGAGGCGATCACCAGCTATGTACGCCGCAACTACGGCATCCTTATTGGTGAGGCGACTGCTGAGCGCATCAAACATGAAATCGGTTCTGGGTCTCCGGGCCAGGAAGTTCTGGAGATCTCGGTCAAGGGTCGAAACTTGGCCGAAGGCGTGCCGCGCAGCTTTACACTGAACAGCAACGAAATTCTCGAAGCTTTGCAAGAACCGCTGCACGGTATCGTTGGCGCGGTGAAGGAAGCGTTAGAGCAGACACCACCGGAACTCGGTGCGGATGTTGCTGAACGTGGCATCGTACTCACAGGCGGTGGCGCCTTGCTGCGTGATATCGACAAGCTACTGATGGAAGAAACTGGGTTGCCGGTTGTCATCGCTGACGACCCACTGACGTGTGTTGCTCGCGGTGGTGGTCGCGTCATCGAACTCATCGACGAACACGGCCCGTCCGTATTCGGCCTAGATTAATGGCGACTGGTCCAATAATCCCTGATGGTTGCTTCCCGCGAAAATAACAATAGCCCGGGCCGTATTCCGGCGCTGGGCCTTCGATTCCTGGGGTTAATTTTCATCAGCATTCTGCTGATGTATTTCGACAATCGTGATAATCACCTCAATACGGTGCGTAAAAGCATCGGTGCGGCCGTCTATCCGGTACGTGTCATCGTCGACGCGCCGACTCGGCTCTGGATCTGGCTCGGCGAATCAGTAACCTCACGTAACGACCTCGAACTGGAGCTCGCCCGACTTAGAGTAGAGCGACTCATGACCCACGGTCGCCTGCAAAAGTTGAATGCACTTGAGGCCGAGAATGTGCGACTGCGAACGATACTTGATGCTCGATCGAGAGTTCGCGATAGAACGCGTATCGCAGAAATCATGTCGGTCGACGCCAATCCCTATGACCATAACCTGATCATCGACGTAGGTACTCAGGATGGAGTATTCGACGGTCAGGCGCTAGTAGGCGCAGACGGCGTCATTGGCCAAGTCATCAAAGCGGGCCTTATGACCTCGTTGGCTATGCTGATTAGCGATACGGATCATGCGCTGCCGGTTGAAGTTAATCGAAACGGGTTACGAACCATTGTCGTCGGCACCGGCACAATAGACAGTCTGGAGCTTCCTTTTGTCGTCAACAATGCCGATATCCATGTTGGCGACCTCTTGGTAACCTCAGGTTTTGGCGGCGCCTTTCCAGCCGGCTATCCAGTCGCCGTTATTAATTCGGTGACACGCATACCGCGGGAACCTTACGCCAAGGTAACGGCAATACCGGCGGCCTCTCTCGGCCAGGTTCGTGAGGTCTTACTGGTCTTTTCATCGACGGATCAAGATGAGGAAGCGACTGAAGATGAATAAAAGTCGCGCCTCCCGCCAACTACCCGCCCTCATGTCATTCGTAGTCGGCCTGATACTCACTATCATGCCGCTTCCCGAGGCTGCCGAGGCATTTCGTCCGAACTGGCTTGCGATGCTAGTCATCTTCTGGACGATGCAATTACCACACACGTGGAGTGTCGGCACTGCCTGGATTGTCGGTATCGTTCTCGACGTTTCTCAGGGGACATTATTGGGTCAACATGCATTGGCACTGTGCTGCGTCGCCTTCATCATCGTGCGCTTTCATTTGCTTATGCGGGTGTTTCCGATACCACAGCTTACAGCCGCCGTTTTTCCTATCCTGGTGATGTATCAGTTTCTGCTATTCTGGGTTAACGGAGTGGCGGGCGTCGATGCGTCACTAATTGTGTACTGGGGCCCGGTTATTTCTAGCACCATCCTCTGGCCGGTCGTTATGATTTTCCTTTCAAGCCTGCGATACCGGACACCATCTGGATGAACCTATTATCGCCGATCAAAGATCATCGTAAAGAACGGCATCTTTTTATCGGCCGCGCCCTTCTTGCTTCCGGAATATTATTCATCCTGCTTGGGCTCGTGATTGTCCGGCTAGTTCAGCTCCAAGTGTTCGACCATGAGCTCTTTGCAGTAAAGTCTCAGGGCAATCGCGTTCGCATCCAGGCTGTGCCGCCGATTCGAGGATTAGTGTTCGACCGCAACGGCGTGGTGATCGCAGAGAACCTGCCCGCCTATCAGCTCGAATTGATTCCCGAACAAGTCAGCGACGTAAGCGATACGCTGACACGACTGGCCGCCCTAGGATTGATCGCTTCTGCTGATATTCCTCGTTTTGAAGCCCAGAGCGGAAGTGGCCAACGATTCAAGCCGGTGACGCTGAGGCTTCGAATGACTGATGAGGAAATCGCGAGTTTCGCAATCCAGCGTCCGCGCTTTCCTGGCGTCAACTTTCAGCCGCGACTCGTGCGGCACTACCCCCACGATGAATTGTTCGCACATGCTGTGGGCTATGTCGGCGCATTGAATACAAGCGACCTTCAGCGTCTCGACCCAGCCCGATACGCCGGAAGCTCGCACACTGGTAAAACAGGCGTCGAAAGTAGCTTCGAGGACGACTTGCACGGTAATGCCGGTTTTCGACATTTGATCGCCAACGCACGTGGCCGACAAATACCGGCAAACACAACCGAGCTTCTGGATTCGTTGCCGATGGATGAGACACCGGATCCGGGCTCGAATATCTACCTGAGTCTGGATATCGAATTGCAGCGTGTCGCCTTCGATGCGCTGGAAGGCCGGCGCGGTTCCATCGTCGCGCTTGATCCAACAACAGGCGAAATTCTCGCGTTGGTCAGCGCGCCGTCGTTCGATCCAAATCTGTTTGCTGTTGGCATGAGCACAGCGCAGTACGACGAGCTACAAAATAATCTTGATCGCCCGCTGTTCAATCGAGCAGTGCGCGGCACATATCCGCCTGGCTCTACTATCAAACCGATGTTGTCGTTGGCGGCCCTGGAGACCGGCGCTACCAATCTGACGCGCAAGACCGTATGCATCGGCTACTTTCAGCTTGAAGGCAACGAACACCGCTATCGCGACTGGAAACCCCAAGGCCACGGGCCCGTCGACCTGCATGATGCAATTGCACAGTCCTGTGACGTATATTTTTACGAAATCAGTGGCGACCTCGGTATCGACAACATGCACGAATACCTGACGCGATTTGGTCTTGGCAGTCAAACCGGTGTCGATGTTCTTGGCGAACGAACCGGTTTGGTGCCCAGCAAGGAATGGAAACGTAATAATTTTCGTGATCACGACAATAAGCGCTGGTACGACGGAGAGACCGTTATCGCGTCGATCGGGCAGGGATTCATGCTCGCGACTCCGTTGCAGCTGGCCTCAGCCGTCGGCACGTTGGCGCTCCGCGGTTCGCGGTTTCGTCCGCATATGGTCGCAGCTATCGAAGACCCGCTCAGCAGAGAAAAGACGTTAGTAGAGCCGGTGTGGTTGGGCAACGTCGGAATCGGCAATGAGCTTTATTGGGATAACGTTCTCGAGGCGATGCATAACGTCATGCAGGGCCCGCAGGGGACAGCGAGAGCGGTTGGCTTTGGTGCACCGTATGAGATGGCTGGCAAGAGTGGCACAGCACAAATCGTATCTATTGCTCAGGACGCAGAGTACAACGAAGATGAAATTGAAGAGCGCCAGCGCGACCATGCATTATTCATTTCCTTCGCGCCTTATGATGATCCGCGTATCGCAGTTGCCGTCATCGTCGAGAACGGTAGTAGTGGTAGTAATATCGCCGCGCCAATAGCCAAGGCCGTTATGGATAAGTACCTGAAGTATGGTGATGATGCGCCTGAGTAAAACACAACGCATTTACTCATCCAGGTCGTCAGGAGAGTCAAGTCTCTCTGGACTGATTCGAAACCTGAACATCGATATTCCTCTGCTCGTTAGTCTGTTACTAATTTGCGGTTTCGGCCTGTTCGTTCTCTACAGTGCCGCCGGTGAGAGTTCCGAGCTGCTTATCAACCAAGCAATTCGCATGGGGGTTGCCCTCATTGTGATGCTTATCGTCGCTCAGTTGCCGCCGGACTTCCTGCGCCGCTCGACGCCATGGGCGTACTTTGGCGGACTAGTACTGCTCGTGCTGGTTCTAACCATGGGCGATATCGGTCAGGGAGCGCGTCGCTGGCTGAACATCGGTATTCGCTTTCAGCCGTCCGAAGCAATGAAGCTCGCCGTTCCGATGATGATGGCCTGGTATCTGCACGACCGGGACATACCACCCAAGCTCGGACATATTACCGTCATTGCGGTGTTGATTGCCGTCCCGACCTATTTGATCGCAAAACAACCTGACCTCGGAACGTCGATCTTGATCGCGGCCTCAGGAGTCATCGTTATCATTCTCGCCGGTATGTCCTTCAAGGTCATTTTTGGTCTTGGCGCACTCTCCATTCCCGGCGCGTTCTTGCTCTGGAGTTTCATGCAGGACTATCAAAAGCAACGAGTCCTAACTCTTTTTAATCCTGATAGCGACCCACTCGGCGCCGGCTACAACATCATCCAATCCAAGATCGCGATCGGCTCTGGTGGTCTTTTCGGCAAGGGCTGGACTAACGGCTCGCAGGCACAGCTTGAGTTTCTGCCGGAACGGCACACCGATTTCATTTTCGCTGTTCTGGGTGAGGAATTCGGACTGCTTGGGGTTATCGGGCTGCTCGCGTTGTACATGTTCGTGATCGGGCGTGGGCTCTATATCGCGGTTCAAGCTCATGACACCTACTCCCGATTGCTCGCCGGATCGATAAGCCTGACCTTCCTAGTCTACGTTTTCGTCAACACTGCGATGGTGACTGGTTTGGTTCCTGTCGTAGGGGTGCCGTTACCACTCGTAAGTTTCGGTGGCACGTCTATGGTGACGCTGATGGCTGGATTCGGTATTCTGATGTCGATTCACTCATACCGGAAACTGCTGCCACACTAATGAAATCTATTCGCCTTGCGCTTGTCGCTGTAACTCTCGCTTTGTGCTCCCATGCTCACGCTGCTGAAACGGCGCCCGTCAACGTCAATCAAGATAATGTCGCTGCATTCATTGACGAGATGGTCAAAGAACATGAATTCAACCGGGCCCACCTCATCGAGACGCTCGAAAAGGCACGAATTAAGCAAAACATCATCAAGCAGATATCGAAACCCGCGGAGCGCACGTTGACGTGGGGCAAGTATCGCAAAATCTTCATCACCAAAGAACGCATCAACGTCGGCGTGACTTTCTGGAAAGAAAACAAGGAAATGTTGGAGCGCATCACGCTCGAGACCGGCGTACCCGTCGAGATCTTGGTTGGCATTATTGGAGTTGAAACCTACTTCGGACGCATCACCGGCAAGGATCGAGTGATCGATGCGCTGGCGACGCTGGCATTCGAATACCCGCCGCGTTCAAAATTTTTCAGAAAAGAATTAATGCAGTTTCTTATCCTCGCTCGCGAAGAGGAGTTGGATCCCACCGTACCGATGGGCTCCTATGCCGGTGCTATGGGTCGACCACAATTCATGCCGTCAAGCTTTCGCGCATACGCTGTCGATTCCACGGGTGATGGCAAGCGCGATATTTGGGGAAACTGGGCCGATGTCAGTGGCAGCATCGCGAACTATTTCCTAGCGCATAAATGGCGCAACACTGAAGAAGTCGCTGCACAAGCGACGTTGAGTAGTAACTGGTCAGGTGATGTGCCGAAGCCCAGAAATACATTAAAGATATCGGGCACCATTGAATCACTCAGCAACAAGGGCGTTCTGTTCGCTACCAATCTGCGCACCGATAGCGAGGGCGAACTCCTGACTTATGAAGGTGATCATGGCATCGAGCACTGGGTCGGCTTTCACAACTTTTTCGTGATCACAAAATACAATCGCAGCGTGATGTATGCGCTCGCCGTGTATCAACTCGGACAACAAATTTCGTCGAAGGTAAATGCTGAGACTGATACCAATGCGTCTTAGCAGTTCGCACCTGTTCGTTTTCGCGCTGGCGCTTGCACTTGCCGGATGCGGTAGCGGCAAGACCCATCGTGATGGTCCCGGAAGCGCAAATATTCTGAGCATGCCTGGCGATGCGGTTCCACGACCGGAAGCACGCAGCAAGTACGGCAACGGACGAGACCTCGGCATTGGCGGGCAGTACGAGGTGTTTAATAAGACCTATACAGTGATGGAAAGCAGCGCCAACTATCAGGAACGCGGTGTGGCATCCTGGTACGGAAAGAAATTTCATGGCAATCTCACCTCGAACCGCGAGGTCTACGACATGTATGAAATGACCGCCGCGCATAAGGCATTGCCATTACCGACGTACGTCCGTGTAAGAAACCTACGGAACAATAAGAGTATCGTCGTTCGCGTGAACGATCGGGGACCGTTCGTAAATAATCGCATCATCGATCTGTCATACGCAGCTGCCATGAAACTCGACATGATTCGTGACGGCACAAGTCTGGTCGAAGTGACTGCAATAAATTTCGATAAACCAACAAAAAAAGTCGTATCGAGCCCCTCGAATCCTTCGGTCGAATCTAGTCGGATCTATGTTCAGGTTGGCGCATTTGGCGACCGCAGTAATGCCGAACGTCGCCTTGCTATGCTCTCGCAGTCTGGCGTGAGCAAGACACTCATTCATGAAGACACTGCGTCCGGCGCGACATTATTTCGTGTGCGCGTTGGCCCTGTCGAAAATGTCACTCAATACGATATGCTCGTCGAGGAACTCGAAGGCCTTGGCATCACAGACCCTTACCTTATTACTGAGTAGCCGCGTACAATACGCGCTGATTCAGCTTATTTAGAACCAGAGGCAGTATGTCCCTACGATTATCCAGCGCGCTCGCAGTTCCACTTTTCCTTTTATTTTCAGTACCTTCCGTAGCCCAGATGCCCACGCCGGCGGCCCCTATTATCGGTGCCAAGAGTTATCTGGTTATCGATAGCAAGACAGGCCATGAAATTGCTGCACTCAACGCAGACCAACCCCTGGCTCCCGCCAGCCTCACCAAGATAATGACGACGTATGTGGTCTTCAACGCTTTGAAGCAGGGTCAGATCACGCTCGAAGAGGAAGTTACGGTTAGTGAGAAAGCCTGGCGTACTGAAGGCTCGCGGATGTTTATCGAAGTTGGCAAGCGAGTGAAAGTGCAGGACCTTTTACTCGGTATGATCGTGCAATCGGGCAACGATGCAAGTGTTGCTCTCGCAGAGCACATTGCGGGCAGCGAAAGCGTATTCGCTGAAATGATGAATCAGCATGCGGTGGCACTCGGAATGCACTCGAGCCACTTTCAAAATGCAACGGGACTGCCGGCTAAGAACCACATAACGACTGCCCGTGACCTCGCAACGCTCTCGCGCGCGATCGTTGAGGAGTTTCCCAACTATTACAGATGGCATGCGGTTAAGGAATTTACGTTTAACGGCATCAGGCAAAGCAACCGAAACTCGCTATTATGGCGTGACGACTCAGTTGATGGACTGAAGACGGGCTATACCGAAGCTGCCGGCTATTGCCTGATCACCTCTGCGATACGTGATGACATGCGAATCATTTCGGTTGTTCTGGGTACATCCAGCACTAAAGCGCGAGCTGATGGCAGCCAGGCGTTGCTGAATTACGCATTTCGTTTCTTTGAAACACGCCTGTTATTCAAAGCTGGTGCAGAAATCTCCAGCGCTAGAATCTGGAAGTCGGAAAAACTATATTCCGGTTTAGGCGTGCTGGAGGACCTCTATATTACCGTTCGTCGCGGCTCGTACGACAATTTGGAATCCCAACTGAATATTCCTGCTGTCGTTATGGCGCCTTTGGCCGCCGGTCAGCCCGTCGCTAATCTCAACATCAGCCTCGATGGAGAAGTGCTGCTTCGGACACCGCTCCGAGCGTTGGAAGATAACCCCGCGGGTAGATTCTGGCAAAGCACAAAAGATACTGTAAGCCTCTGGTTCGAGTGATATGGCCGAAGAGTCTGTAATCGAATTTCCGTGCGAGTTTCCTATTAAGATGATGGGACGGGATACACCGGAGTTTCGCGTTACTGCACAGAGTCTTATCGAAAACCATGTCGGACCAGTCGCCGAAGATGCTGTACGGATCAATCTGAGTGGCAAGGCTAATTTTGTCTCAGTAACAGTCACGGTAACAGCCACAAGCCAGCGGCAACTTGACGACATTTATCGCGACGTCTCAGGGCACGATGACGTTTTGATGGCTTTATGAAAACCGTTTTTCGTGGCCGGCAGGAATATGTTCCGCTGTGGCATGAAATGCAGGAATTCACAAACACGCGCGATGACAAAACTCCTGACGAAATCTGGTTTGTAGAACACCCGCCGGTTTTTACGATGGGGCTGAACGCCAGTAAGGAGCACTTACTGGCGCCGGGTGATATTCCAGTCGTACAGATCGATCGTGGCGGACAAGTAACGTTTCACGGCCCTGGCCAGTTGATGATCTACCCACTGATCGACTTGCGACGCTCAAACATAGGAGTTCGTAATTTGTTGACTGCGCTCGAGCAGAGCGCCGTTGATCTTACAGCGGACTACGATGTTGAGGCGGTTGCTCGCCCGGACACTCCCGGCGTATACGTCAACAGCAAAAAGCTAGCGAGCGTAGGATTGAGGATCCGCCGTGGTTCAAGTTTCCACGGCATGGCGCTCAATGTCGCCATCGATCTTGAGCCGTTCACGCGAATCAACCCCTGCGGCTATGCCGAACTGCAAATGATTGATCTGCATCGATTGGGCATCAACTTGAGTTTGGAAAATGCCGCCGATGAGTTTCTACCACACTTCCTAAATCACCTGCCTTTGTAATCGAAAGAATTCCATGAAAATATTATTATTTTCGTATTCATATTGACCTCTGGTTTTGCCCAAGCGGCCATACGGCTGAGTGAATATCGCAAGATTAGCCCGGGACCGATTAAACGTTTTATTTTCCACGACCACCCTACCGGTTACGACCGTTTCTACATGGCAATGCCCTGGAAGTCAGAACATCTGGCTAATAAACCTCCGGAGTAACCCGGCGAATACTTCTCACCGTGCGTTACTTGAGCGCGGCGAGACGCTCGGGGGTACCAATGTCGGCCCAGAAGCCTTCGTAGAGAGAGCCGCTCAGTCGGCCTGCATCGGCAAATTTCCGCAAGAGTGGAACAATTGAGAATCTCCCCTGCTCGCATCCGTCGAAGATCTCAGCACGATATTGAGCCACACCACTGAAAGTCAGTGTGGGAGATTCGCCGTTCTGAATTTTTCCGTCAACAAGTTCGAAGTCCCCGCCATCACGATAAGCAGGAGACGGTACAAGAACCAGATGACCTAGACTAGACTCGGGCAGGTTGATTTGCGGTATGGGCATGTCCGAACAGATATCGGCATTCACAACCAGAAACGCATCGTCGCCGAGCAGATGCAAGGCCTTAAACACTCCACCGCCCGTTTCTAGGACGTTATCACCCTCGTCGCTGAATTCAATATTCAATCCAAACCGTGATCCTGAACCCAGTCTGTCCCGAATTTTCTCACCCTTCCAACCAAGGTTGATTACGACATCGTTTATCCCTGCATCACGGATCTTGTCGAGGTGTCGTTCGAGCAGACTTTGCCCGCGAACTTCAACGAGAGCTTTTGGTATCGAGTCAGTTAGTGGCCGCAATCGCTCGCCACGCCCTGCGGCAAGAATCATGACCTTCATTCTATAGAATCCCAGGCTGGTGCGATTTGTTCCGTTATTAACCGAGCAAGAAACTCCAACTCTGGGTAATAAGGAGCGATCTCGACAACATAATTGAGCGTAGCGAGAACGTCGCCTAAATAGGCTGGCTTGCCATCGCGATGATTCAAGCGACAAAAAATCCCAGCCGCTTTCAGATGTCGCTGCGCCCCCATCAACTCGAAGTAAGTGAAAAACTGTTGTTCGTCCACCTGCTTTCGCGCGGCTTCACCCAGGTGTTCGTAAAAATAGAGCGCCCATTGACGAATCTGATCTGCAGGCCAATGGATGTAGCAATCTTTTAGCAAGCTAACCAGGTCGTAGGTGAATGGTCCCTCCACTGCATCCTGAAAATCCAAAATGCCGGGATTGTTATCGCGCATGACCATGAGGTTGCGAGAATGATAGTCGCGATGCACAAACACCTGCATTTGTCGTAAGGCGTTATCGACAAGGAGATCGCAACAAGCCTGCCAGCTTTTTTCGTCAGAATCGCTAAATTTGAGATTCAAATGCGTGTCGCATAACCAGTCCCGAAACAGTGAAAGTTCAAGACGAAGCAATTCACTATCGTACGGCGGCAAACTATCCTGATACACATTGCCGCGACGTTGCATCAATAGCAAAGCGTCCATCGCATCAGAATAAAGACTGTCAGCTTTATCAGGATCTGTTTTGAGAGTGTTGATATATTGTTCGCTGCCCAAGTCCGCAAGCAGCAAAAAACCGTTTTCTATATCAGCCTCGATGACGCGCGGCGTATTGAGTTGCATCGCCTCTAGGTACCCGGCTACCCGTACAAACGACCAGCAGTTCTCCTGCGGCGGCGCATCCATTGCGATGAAACTTTTACCCCCCTTTCGCAATCGAAAGTAACGTCGGAAACTGGCGTCGTCGGATACGGGAGCGATATCGGCACCAGCAACCGGCCCGATATCGCTAATCCAGTCGCGAAGTTCGGCCAGACGAGAGTCAGCAGCGGCATCTTTTTGGCTAATCAGTTCTCTCCGTAACGTATTGAAGCATATATAAAACTATGCGAAGGTATCAAATAAGAATGCCTGTTAACATCCCGTCTTTGATGGCTTCGGCCGAAACCTGACTCGAAATCGATTTGTCCTCCAAACCACTGATATCCGCGTGTCTGCTACTGGCTGCCATAAACACGAACGCGGCTGCGCCTGATTCGTGCCAAACGTCACTCGGCAAGCCACTTTCAACAGACCCGTTCATGCTAGCAACACCGTTGGCGAACCTGGAAACGATACAACTTGAGGCAGGTCGCCTCGAGTCTACCTTCGGCGCTTCGCCGACGGCAACCATGTCCGGTGGCGTCATGCTTCGGCGCGATACGAAACTTGTAAGCGCAGACAGCGCGAGATACGACCCTCTATACAAAGCACTGCATCTCGAGGGCGGCGTGCGCTATGAAGACCCCAACACACAGATTCACAGCAATTCTGCCGAGTTCGCTTACGGAAACGGCCGCATACGCTTCGAAGGCGCTGAGTTCTCGATCGGCACGAGCAACGGACGTGGCGCCGCAGATGCCCTCGAAATCAATCAAGACGGTAAGTTGACGCTGGATGGCGTTGAGTACACCACTTGCCCACCCGGTTCCGAAGACTGGTTAATGCAAGGCAAATCGATAGTGCTCGACATGAAAAAAGGCGTCGGCACCGCAAAGGGCATGCAACTGAAGTTCAAAGGCGTCCCGATCCTGTATGCACCGTACTTGTCTTTCCCCATTGGTGACGCGCGAAAATCAGGTGTGCTAACTCCCGAGATTGGCAGTTCTGGTCGCAGCGGTAACGAGATTCGCGTGCCCTGGTATTGGAATATCGCACCTAACTACGATGCACTGATCACGCCACGATTACTGACTAATCGTGGCGTGCAGCTCGCGACAGAATTTCGCTACCTGACGGAGCGAAACAAAGGCGTTATTGCTGCCGATTACCTGCCAGATGACAACATCATAAACGCGGCGCGCCACCAAATCAGGTTCGAACACCTAACCTTATTCGGCAACGGCTGGCGCAATCAGATAAATCTGCGTGAAGTTTCAGATAGCCAATACTACGAAGATCTAGGTGGCAGTCTTAGCGTTTCCAGTATCACTCACCTGAACCGAAGCGTCCGTTTCGACTATTATTCACCAAACTTCTCGATGCTTGGACAAGTTCAGGATTACCAAACGGTTGACGATACAATCGCAGCAGATCAGAGACCGTACCGACGCTTGCCACAGATTCTCGTCAACGGTAGTTGGGACATGCCGCTTGGATTTCGCTTTGGTATTGACGGTGAGGTCGTTAATTTCGATCGTAATGTTGGCGTAACCGGCTGGAGATTCAACGCTGCACCGAAACTGGAACTACCGATAACGCGGCCAGGCTGGTTCGTTGTTCCGGCTGTTGCGATGGATTACACACGTTACAAATTGAAGAACACGCTACCGGGTGAGCAGACCGGGCTAACGCGTACAGTGCCGATTACGAGCCTGGACACCGGTTTAATCCTCGAACGCAGTATGAAAAATTCAAATCGAGTTCAGACTATCGAACCACGATTACTTTATGTCCACATACCACAGCGCGATCAGGACAACCTGCCAATCTTCGATACGATCACGCCCGACATGAATCTCGTTCAGCTTTTCCGAAAAAATCGCTATTTGGGTATTGACCGAATCGGGGATACCGATCACATCAGTGTCGGCATTACGACGCGAATACTGAACCTATCAACAGGCCGTGAACTGATGTCAGCAACTATTGGTCAAACACGATACCTCAGTGATCGAACTGTAAGGTTGTCTGATCCCACGATGGCAACAACAGAAACATCTGACTACATCGCTCAACTTCGCTTTCTGTTGTTCAAGAACGTTAATTTTGACTTCGGCCACCAATGGGGGGCTGGCGTAGAAGATATGACAAAGTCTGAGGCCCGGCTGCAATACCGGCCTGCTGACAATAAGGTACTGAATCTCGCCTACCGCTTTCGCAGGAACTCGCTGAAGCAAGGCGATCTGTCGTGGTCCTGGCCAATAGCGAGTCGTTGGAATTTTGTCGGCCGCTATAACTTTTCGTTCCGCGATCAGGAAGTGCTCGAACAGTTTTTTGGTCTCGAGTATGAGAGCTGCTGTTGGGGTTTACGCCTTGTCTCACGACGTCATATCTCGACACGTGATGGAACTCGTGATTCATCCTTTGGTCTGCAATTAGTCATGAAAGGAATGACGAGTGTCGGCACAGCAGCTGACAAACTCCTCGAACGTGGTATTCTTGGCTATTCTGCAGATCTCCGGTAGTAAATTGTGTTAAAAATCATTAACTTATGCGCTATGGTCGCATTGGTAACAGCGCCCGTTGTGGTTGCCGACGAACTTTCCGAGGATGGCGAGTTTCTCGACGGTGTCGCTGCGATCGTCAATGAAGGCGTCGTCCTTAAGAGTCAGTTCCGAAAACAGTTGGAGCTAATCAAGCTGCAATCGGCAAATCAAAACATAAAAATGCCGCCAGATGACATACTTAATGAGCAGATTTTGGAGCAATTGATCCTTCTGGAGCTTCAACTGCAGCGTGCGAAGGACATCGGTCTTACCGACCAGATCTCTGATCAGTACCTAAACGATGCGATACAGACTATTGCCGATCAGAACGGCGTACGTTTTGAAGAAATGCCAGCGTTGCTTGCCAAAGACAATGTCAGCTACGCCGAATTCCGCGAGGGCCTGCGTGAAGATTTGACGCTCAGAGAACTAAGAGGCATTGAGGTCGTGCGCAGCATCCGGGTATCCGAGCGTGAGATTACACAGTGCAAACTGGACATCGAAAACAATGTTGTCGTCAATTCTGATTGGCAGTTATCGCACATCCTCTTATCAATTCCGGAATCAGCATCATCAGATGTCGTTCTCGCTTTAGAGCAAAGCGCAGCGGATATTTACTCGCGACTGCAAGACAACACCGATTTTCGCGAGCTCGCAGCACGGTATTCTGAAGGCTCGACGGCACTCGAAGGCGGATCCCTCGGGTGGTTGAGTGGTCAGCAGATCCCATCGATATTCATCAATGTTTTACAGAACATGAAAGCGGGCGATATCACCGAACCATTCAGAACATTGAATAGTCTGCATATAGTCAAAGTCGATGACTTACGACTTACCGTTGAGCGTAGCGAAATAAATCAGTCGAAGATCAGGCATATTTTAGTCGAGCCAAACGAAATCATTGACGATGCGACGGCAAAGCAGCAACTGAATAACGCACTCGATAAGATTCGCGGCGGTGAAGATTTTGGACAACATGCCAAGTTGCTGTCCGACGATACGGGTTCTGCAGGCCTTGGTGGCGATCTAGGCTGGGCGGAAATATCCGCTTACACTCCTGAATTTAAGGTCGTAGCAGATTCAGCTGAAGTCGGCGCGTTAACTGACCCATTCCGTACACAATTCGGCTGGCACATTCTTGAAGTCCTCGGTCGTCGCGTCTACGACAACACTGAAGAGCTAAAAGAAATTAACTGCATCGGTCGCATCCGCAACGGCAAACAGGAAGAGGAACACTTGCTGTGGCTGCAACGAATGCGAGATGAGGCTTTCGTCGACTCGCGCATCTAGATATGGCGCTCGATAAACCCCTTGTAATCACCGCTGGAGATCCGGCCGGCATTGGCCCTGAGCTCTGTTCTTCGCTTGTTGATACGGAATTTCTATCCGACGTCGTTGTTATCGGCGACGCATCGTTACTCGATGATCGCTTGACGGTGATCGACATGCCTTTTCCAGCACCAGTTGAAGCCGGACGTCCCGATTCTGCGAATGCCAAGACTCTGTTGAACGGGCTTGAGCTGGCCGTCCAGGGTTGCCTCAACGGTCGCTTCTCCGGAATGGTCACGGCCCCGCTAGCCAAGAACGTCATAGCTAACTCGGGTATAACTTTTATAGGTCATACTGAATTCCTAGCAGAGCTGACTGGCGTAGACCTCCCCGTCATGTTGCTGGTCGCTGACGACCTCCGGGTTGCTCTGGCGAGTACACACATGCCGCTACGAGATGTACCTGACTTCATCACCAAAAAACGATTAACTGACGTGCTACAAATTTTGCACGACGATCTTAGATCAAAATTTGGAATCGAGACTCCGGAGATCGTGGTCTGTGGCCTCAACCCACATGCCGGTGAAGGCGGTCATCTAGGCAAAGAGGACGATGACGTTATCGCGCCCGTTGTCGAGGAGCTGTCGGAGTCTGGAATGAACATTCGCGGACCGTTAGCCGCAGACACCGCGTTTACACCCGCGGCCGGCCATAAAGACGCCATCCTCGCCATGTATCACGATCAGGGCCTTCCTGTGTTGAAATACGCGGGATTTGGACATGCGGTTAACGTAACCTTGGGTTTACCCATCATTCGCACCTCCGTCGATCACGGAACAGCGTTCGATCTGGCCGGTACTGGCACGGCCGATGCGGGTAGTCTCATCGCCGCAATAAAACTCGCAAAAACCATGGCGTCTACTTGATGCCGGGCCATCGCTCACGCAAACGTTTCGGTCAGCACTTCCTAGTCGATCCGGGTGTCGTCGACGCCATCTTGCGCTCAATTCACGCGACCAAAGACGATGTCGTAGTTGAAATTGGTCCAGGTCGGGGAGCGATCACCACTGCGCTGGCTGCCGATGCGGGCCACCTACATGCCATTGAGCTCGATCGCGATCTCGTCGGCCGACTTAAGCGCCAGTACCGCGATAACCCGACCGTGAGCATTCACGAGGCTGATGCGCTGTCATTCGATTATTCGACGTTAGGTCATAGACTTCGCATTGTCGGAAATCTTCCCTATAACATCTCCACCCCACTGCTCTTTCACCTGCTGAAATTCAGAGACCGCATTATCGACATGCACTTTATGTTGCAAAAAGAAGTTGTGGATCGAATGGCGGCCGGGCCAGGAAGTAAGGCCTATGGTCGATTGGGGATCTGTCTCTTATACACATCTGACGCTGCCGACGAATAGAGAGGTGTAGATCTCGGTGGTCGCCGTATCATTA
>CAJXYT010000021.1 GCA_913063505.1 uncultured Gammaproteobacteria bacterium
GTATTAACCATTTGAAAATAGGTGGAGAAACTGCGAATGACTTGGAGTGCTTCTCCGGACTCTAGTCCGCCGACAAAGTCAGCCAGTTCCTCGCCTGGCTTTTCGTTGCCTTCTCTGCGTCGAATTGCTCGCAGCCGGGAATTTTCCACAAACTCGTATAAGTCTTCGCCGCTCTGCTCGCGAATAAGGTCACCGACCATAGCGCCCAGCGTGCGTACGTCGTCACGCAATGCCTGGTCTTTGTCTTCAAACGTAATGTCCTGACGACGAAGCGATTTGTGAATCTTAGTATCCATTTTCTAAGTGGCTTCGTATCAGTCGCGGAAATTTTCGTATTGTAGTGGTAGGTCGACGTCAAAGTCTTTCAACATCGCAATCACTTTTTGTAGATCGTCACGCTTCTTACCGCTGACTCGTAATTTGTCGCCTTGAATCGCTGTCTGAACTTTTAGTTTTTCTATCTTGATCTGTTTCACGAGTTTTCTGGCTCGGTCGGCATCAATGCCGCGCCGCAAGATGATCTTCTGGCGCGCTTCGTTATTGCTTAGCTCCGCATCCTGCTCTTCCAGGCATGCGAGGTTGATACCACGTTTGGATAGCTTCTGGCGCAGGATGTCGAGCATCTGCTTAAGTTGAAAATCGGACTGCGAGATCATGGTAATAACTGCCTCCTCGATTTCGAATCGCGATTTTGTCCCCTTGAAGTCAAAGCGCGTGTTGACCTCGCGGCTTGCTTGATCAACGGCGTTATTTGCCTCGTGGGAATCGAAGTCACTAACAACATCAAATGAAGGCATATTAGGTCCTGTTTTGTACTGCACCAGCAATTCAACCGAAAGGTACACCCGCTTCAGTGCTTGCGCCAGACCCGTCGTACGCCGCGTGATTGAAAATTGGACATTTTGCCGAGTTAGGGTGACGGTCAGCGACATTATGAACATGCAAGATAATGCTATGCGGACCTGTTGCCGCTGACGCGATTCACCGATTCGCTATCATTTCAGTCCGATGTGAGCATTTCGCACTGTAATGTCAATTATTTCAAAGGTTTATACGATCTCTTGTCCGCAATCGTGCGTTGCAAGAATGGCGCTTTAGTCGTTGCTAAGCAGGTGTGAACTAGGATACGGTTTAACGTCATCGCCTGAATGGGCGAAGGCCAGTGAGACCATCTATTGCAAGTATTGCAAGACATAACACCTGACGCCCACGGAATCGCCGTACTGATCCTGACGATCCTCGCGCTAATCTTGTTTACTCGAGATAACATTCCGCTCGAGTCCTCATCGCTCGCCATACTGATACTCCTAGTAGCAGGATTCCAGCTCGTGCCCTACACAAAGGGCGGAGAAGTCGTGTTGAGTCCGATCGATTTTTTTGCTGGCTTTGGTAATGAAGCATTGATCGCGATTTGCGCATTGATGATGGTCGGAAAAGCGCTGGAAACAACGGGCTCGCTGCAGTCTTTAGCTCGAGTAGTCAGCAAGGCGTGGGTTTCACAGCCTGTAGCGGCGCTCGCAATAACGCTGGTTGCAGGAGCGGTACTCAGCGCATTTATGAACAACACGCCGATCGTTGTCCTTTTGATGCCTATTCTTGTTGGCGCGTCGCTGCGGGCGAAGTTTCCAGTTTCCGGCGTCATGCTTCCGATGGGGCTCGCGACCATCATCGGCGGTATGTCGACAACCATAGGTACCTCGACGAACTTGCTGGTCGTCGGCATTTCCCGAGACATGGGGATGCATGAATTCAGCCTGTTTGAATGGGTGCTGCCTGTCGCTATTGTGGGTGGTGTTGGGCTGCTGTTCCTGTGGTTAGTTGCGCCGCGACTGCTACCCGATCGTACGCCGCCCATGGCTGACACGTCTCCACGCATCTTCAGTGCACAACTGCATGTAAAGGAAGGTGGCTTTGCAGACGGGAAGTCTTTGTCCGAGGTCCTTGCCAAAGCTGATGGCAGTCTCCGAATAGACAAAATTCAGCGAACCGAATCATTGTTCCTCGCGAAGTTGCCGTCGATAGTGATCCTGCCTGGTGATCGATTATTCGTCAAAGACTCGCCCGAGAATCTGAAGCACTTTGAACAACTCCTTGGCGCGACACTTTTTAACATTTCCGATATCGAACACCCGATTGATGAGGAGACGCCGCTTAAGGCTGAGGGACAACAGCTCGCCGAGGTTGTCGTTACACGTGGATCACCACTCCATTTACGCAGCCTTGCAGCCGCTAAATTCAGCAACAGCTATGGATTGCTGCCGTTGGCACTACATCGGGCACGTGCACCAAGTTCTCAGGTTACGGGTGATCTAAATTTGATTCGTTTGCGGGCAGGTGATGTTTTACTTGTACAGGGTTCGAGTGAGGCGATCGCCAATCTGAAGGACAGCGGAACGATGTTGGTTTTGGATGGCACGACGAATCTGCCGAAGATGGATCACGCCAAACGAGCGCTATTTATTATGGGCGGCGTTATTGCTTTGGCTGCACTCGGCATCATGCCGATCGCAGTCAGCGCGTTGGTCGGGTTAGGCCTAATGATCGCAACTGGTTGTTTGGGTTGGCGTGATGCCGTCGGGGCCTTATCAATCCCGGTTATTATGATCATTGTGACGTCGCTCGCTCTGGGTAAAGCGTTGATGGACACAGGGATGGCGGCCTATTTGGCCAACAGTTTCGTTAATGTCGCCTCTGGATTACCCGCACCGATGATATTAAGTGCCTTCATGTTGCTGATGACGGTTATGACGAACCTCGTTTCGAACACTGCCGCCGCAGCGATTGGGACACCTATCGCCATTAGTATCGCGCAGCAATTGGGTGTCAGCCCCGAGCCGTTTATTCTCGCTGTATTGTTTGGCGCCAACATGAGTTTCGCCACGCCGTACGGTTACCAGACGAATCTGCTTGTGATGAGTGCCGGTGGTTACAAGTTTTCCGACTTCCTGCGCGTTGGCATACCGCTCATAATTATCATGTGGGTCGGTTTCTCAATCGTTCTGCCGATGTTGTATCACCTGTAACTGATTTACCTGTAATTGAATCCATGCTTGACGCTTGTGAAAACCACGGTAATACTCGGTCGCATGAATACATCAATCATCTTGAACTGGTGGTGGCAGTCCGCAAAAGAGGGGGCTGTTGGCTAAGTATTAGCTGAGTTAAAAAAACATCCGAAGCCCATCTCTGCCGAAATCAGGGATGGGCTTTTTCGTATGGACAACCGCAGGAGCGCGCTTAGCGCGAGGAAAAAATGCAAGCACCTTTCGACATCATTGCCGACCTCGACACACCGGTCTCGGCCTACCTGAAATTGGGATCGCTTAATCCGCGCTTTCTTCTTGAGAGCGTGGAGGGTGGAGAGCGGCTTGCCCGTTATTCTTTCCTCGGTTTCGGCGACGCCGTGGAAGTCCGCATGAACGAGGGATCTTTTAGCATCGATGGTGTTGATGGGCCTCGCCCAAAGAATCAGCAGCAATATCTTGCTGCATTGCGTCGCGCCCTTGAAATCGCACCACGACCGCAGCCCGACAATGGCTTGCCATTCGCTGGCGGATTGGTTGGCGTGTCCGGTTACGACGTAGTCCGATTGTTCGAAAAACTTCCCGAGAAAACGACCAAGCAATCTCACATACCGGACGCTGCCTTCGTTGCACCGGCCTCCTTGCTGGTGTTTGACCATTTGACGCGTCGCGTCGCGCTATTGCATGACGGACCGGAGAAGGAGCGTCTTGAGCTTCGGGCAGAAGTCATCCAGTTGTTGCTCGGTGTTATTCCAGCAGGACCAAAGAACGTTTCGGTCTCAGCGGCAGAGGCGAGCCTGACAGAAGAAGAATTTTCAGAGCGTGTTGAAGCGTGTAAGGAGTACATCGCCGCCGGGGATATTTACCAAATCGTTCTTTCGGTGTTGTTTCGTGGCAAGACGGACGTGCCACCGTTTGAAGTCTACAGAGCATTGCGACTCTTAAATCCGTCGCCTTACATGTTCTTCTTCGACTTTGGTGATCTTAAGGTCGTTGGTTCTTCGCCGGAAGCGCTGGTTAAGTTGAATGGTGACACTGCGTCCTTGCGTCCAATCGCCGGAACGCTACCACGTGGAGTGACCAGCGAGGAAGATGAGGCGAACACGATCGCGCTGCTCGCCGATCCCAAGGAATCGGCAGAGCACGTCATGCTCGTCGACCTCGCTCGAAACGATCTCGGTCGCGTAGCCACCGCTGGGACGGTGCATGTCGATCCCTATCGTGAGATTGAGCGCTACAGCCATGTCATGCATATTGTTAGCGGAGTCGAGGGCGAGTTGGCGTCCGAGTTTGACCAGTTCGATCTGTTCGCGGCGACTTTCCCAGCTGGTACGCTGGTCGGCGCCCCCAAAGTACGGGCGATGCAGATTATCGAGGAAATGGAACAAGTTGGCCGTGGCCTCTATGCCGGTACGGCAGGTTACTTCGGGCTGAGCGGCGACATGGATCAGGCGATCACAATTCGCACGCTGGTGTTTTCGGGCGATGAGTACAGTTTTCAGGCGGGCGCCGGTATCGTTGCCGACTCCGTACCAGCTAACGAGTATCAGGAAGTGCTGGCAAAAAGCGCCATATTGAGGAGCGCTCTCGAAATCGCGGAGGAAGGGCTATAATGGCTGATAATACATTCGACCATGTACGCATATTGCTAGTCGATAACTACGATTCGTTTACCTATAACCTGGTACAGGCTTTCGCGGCCCATGGCGCTGAGGTTATGGTCTACAGAAACGACATGATCAGCGTTGATGAAGGCCTCGCACTGCAGCCAACGCACCTAGTTATCTCACCGGGTCCTGGCAGGCCGGAAGACGCGGGTGTATCGCTGGACATGATCGCGGCGTTCGCTGGAAAAATACCGGTTTTAGGCGTGTGTCTTGGTCATCAAAGTATTGTGCAGCAGCAAGGTGGCGTCATCGTCAGGGCTGAGCGCTTGATGCACGGCAAGACCTCAGAAATTAAACACGATGGAAAGTCGGTGTTCGAGGGCATTTCACAGCCGTTCGAAGTCGGCCGATATCATTCCCTGTGTGCTGAGGCTGATTCACTACCCGATATGCTTGAGGTTAGCGCTGAGACCGATGATGGAGTGGTCATGGGTGTGCGGCATAAGACCCAGCAGATCGAAGGGGTGCAGTTTCATCCGGAAAGTGTTCTCACGCCGGAGGGCGAAACGTTAATGACAAATTTCATGCGAATGGAGGCCCAATGAGTAAGGAATACAGTTCATTACTCGACAGTCTGTTGAACGGAGCGGCTCTGACAGAGCGGCAGGCCTACGAATTGATGCACAAGCTGGCTGAGGGTGAATTGCCGTCAGCGCTAGCGGGTGCGCTCCTCGTGGGGCTCAGGGCAAAAGGTGAAACAGCGGACGAAATTCGCGGCTTCGCAACTGCGATGCGCGAACTGGCTGTACATCCCGAGATTCCGGATGGCGCACCGACTGTCGACACCGTCGGGACCGGCGGTGATGGATCGGGAAGCTTTAACCTGTCAACCGGCACTGGGCTGCTCGCAGCTGCATGCGGATCAAGAGTTGTTAAGCACGGCAACCGCTCTGTCTCGAGCCGATCCGGCAGCGCAGATATGCTTGAGAGTCTTGGCATGCCGCTGCCGCTACATGAAAAGCAGGCTGTTGATTGCCTGCAGGCAACGGGGTTTACGTTCCTGTTCGCTCCTGCCTATCATCCGGCGATGAAAGCAGTTGCCCCAATTCGTGGAGCGCTTTCAGTTCGCACAGTTTTCAATGTACTGGGACCGTTGACGAATCCGGCAGCGCCACCTTTCCAGCTGATCGGCGCCTATAGTAAGAATGCCGCGAAGTTGATGGCGGATGCCCTGTCCGGAATGCCTTTGGAGCGTGCTTTCGTCGTCCACGGTGAGCCGGGATGGGATGAGGCGACGCCTGCTGGGGATTTTTGGCTTTACGACGTCACTCCTGGAAATGTTACAGAGACTAAACGCAGCCCGGAAGATTATGGGCTCACACGCTGCAGTCCGACAGACCTTGAAGGCGGCGATGCGGACCATAATGCTAATGAACTAGTGCGTGTATTTACGGGCGAAGATACCGGCGCCCATCGCGATGCGCTGCTCATGGGTACATCGCTGGTGCTGGAAGTTCAAGGTGAGGCGAAAGACGCGAAGGCCGGCGTGGCTCAAGCTGCAGCAGTGATCGACGATGGCAGCGCCGAGTCATTCCTCGGTAAATTGCGCGAGCACTTCGACGACTAATGAGTGACTTTCTACAAATCATGGCGAGTGCCAGCGCGGCGAGAGCGGCCGTGATTAACCCAACGTTTTCATCGGCGGATTTCGATAAGCCTGTCGTGCCACTGACGCTCGATAACTTCGATGTGATAGCAGAAATTAAGGAGCGTTCACCTGCTGAGGGTGACTTGAGCTCCAGGGGTAGCGATCGTGGTGCCCGCGCTAGAGCCTATGCCAGCGGAGGGGCAGCAGCGATATCGGTACTGACAGAGCCAAGTCGTTTTGACGGGGATCTCTTGCATCTTGCGGAGGTTGCTGCTGCTGTGCCGGACACGCCGGTGATGCGCAAAGATTTTCTGGTTGAACCCGTGCAAATTCTTGAGGCGCGAAAAGCAGGGGCGAGCGGTGTCTTGCTGATAACGACCATGCTAAGTGACGCCAAACTTCGCGCAATGCTTGATTGTGCCTGGGATCATGGCCTATTCGTGTTGCTCGAGTCTTTTAATGAAGAAGACCTGCGGCGTTCGTCCGCGTTACTGGCCAACAATGCAGATAGAGATCGGGCAGATACAGGTCAGCTACTCATCGGCGTGAATACCCGAAATTTGAGGACGCTTGAGGTTGATCCCGAAAGACTTCGGAACCTGGCTCAGGTGTTACCAGTCGCTAGGTGTGTTGCCGAAAGCGGACTAATTGTGGCTAATGATGCGGCACGAGTCGCCGCGTGGGGGTATCGCATGGCTCTCGTTGGCACTGCGCTGATGCGCAGCGATGATCCAGCTGGACTGATTGTAGCAATGCGAAAGGCGGGTGCTGCGACATGAGTATTTTTGTGAAGATTTGTGGCCTCAAGGAAGAGCGACACGTCAACGCGGCCATAGATGCAGGCGCCGATGCGCTTGGTTTTGTTTTCGCAAAATCTCGACGTGAGATAACGCCGTCGGATGCAGCGTCTATTAGTATGAACGTGCCAGCACATATTTTGCGCGTTGCAGTGATGCTGCACCCGACCAATGAAGAGTGGCAAAAAGTTCTCAGCGGGTTTTCTCCAGATGTGTTGCAAGCAGACGCACAATATTTCGCATCACTCGATGTTCCGGACTCGATTGAGAAATGGCCAGTGTTTCGCGAGGGCGGAGAGGATCCCGCTACCGGCGACACCTACATTTTTGAAGGAAAAAAAAGCGGGCATGGTGAGACCGTCGACTGGTCTCGTGCCGCGACGATGGCAAAGAATGGCCGGATGATCCTCGCTGGTGGGCTTTTCGCTGGCAATGTCGCGGAAGCAATTGCGACGGTCCGCCCACTTGGAGTTGACGTATCGAGTGGCGTCGAGTCAGCGCCTGGGCAGAAAGATATTCAACTGATAAAAAAATTCGTTAGTGCAGCCAAAGCTGCGGAGAAAAGTTTATGAGCACATTGTTTGCTGCCGACGAAGCCAAGCGGCTTCTAGATGCAGCCATCAAGGGTGACATGCCCGATGAACGCGGTCGATTTGGACCGTTCGGCGGCCGCTATGTACCGGAAACGTTAGTACCGGCATTCGATCGATTGGAGGCCGGTGTCAAAGAGCATCTGCACAGTCCAGTCTTTCAGGCAGAGTTTCAGAAGGAATTGCGGGAATGGGTCGGTCGACCAACGGCACTGTCCTTTGCTCCGCGACTTAGCGAAGCCTGGGGAGCTGAGGTCTGGATCAAGCGTGAAGATCTCGCACACACGGGTGCGCACAAAATCAACAACGCGATCGGGCAAGCGTTACTTGCGAAGCGCCTCGGCGCGAAACGAGTCATTGCTGAAACTGGCGCGGGCCAGCATGGTGTAGCCTCCGCGGCAGCCTGCGCACGAGTCGGATTATCCTGCAGCGTATTCATGGGCGCTGTCGACATGGAGCGACAAGCCCCGAACGTTGATCGTATTCGCCGCCTCGGTGCCGAGGTCATCGCGGTCGAGACAGGCGATAAGACACTTCGCGCCGCTATCGACGAGGCGCTGCGCGAGTGGGTAACGGATCCAGATGGAATCTACTATCTCCTAGGATCCGCGGTTGGCGCACATCCTTATCCCTATCTCGTTCGTGAGCTGCAGTCTGTCATCGGAACCGAAGCACGCCAACAGATGCTGGACCAGGCTGGCGGACTGCCCGATGTAGCATTCGCCTGCGTCGGCGGGGGCTCAAACGCGATCGGTCTGTTCTATCCCTTGCTCGGCGATGACATCGAGTTGATCGGTGTTGAGGCTGGTGGTATTGGCGACGGTTTAGGCGAAAACGCAGCAACGCTTGCGACCGGCACACCTGGTGTACTTCAGGGATCGTACACAATCATTCTCCAGAATGATGACGGGCAGGTGCAGGAGACGCAGTCGATTTCTGCCGGTCTCGATTACTCCGGCGTCGGGCCAGAGCATGCTCTGCTGCAGGCAACTGGTCGGGTGAAGTACATCTCGGCGAGAGATGACGAAGCGCTCGAGGCACTGGGAGAGCTTTGTACCACCGAAGGAATTCTGACCGCACTTGAAACGTCTCACGCTTTTGCAGCAGCACGTAAATACGCGAAGCAAAATCCGGGTAAACGAATTCTGATTGGAAACTCTGGCCGCGGCGATAAAGATATACCGACGCTGACTAAGTATCCGGCGGGGATTTGATAATGAGTGCATACGAGAAAATTCATGCAGCGATATCCACGGCGAATGATTCTGGTCGAACTGCATTAGTGCCGTTCATTACCGCTGGCTATCCGGAGCCAAAAGACTTCATCGCGACACTAAAAAATGTAGCGTCAGCCGGTGACGTTGTCGAGCTCGGCATTCCGTTTTCGGATCCGATGGCGGATGGAATGACGATTCAGCGCTCAAGTTTCGTTGCCTTGCAAAAGGGCGTCAGTCTCAAATGGATATTCGACGAGCTCGATTCTGCGCAGGGCGAAATAGATGCGCCGTTGGTCATGATGTCCTATCTCAACCCCTTGCTCGCCTTTGGCTTTGAAGATCTGGCAGATCGTGCATTGGCGGCTGGCGTATATGGGTTCATCGTTCCCGATCTTCCTTATGAGGAAAGCACCGAACTTCGTGCTGTATTGGAGGCCAAAGGCCTCGGACTTATTCAGTTGGTCACACCGGCTACGCCGGAAGACAGGCTCAAAACTTTGTGCGATGCCTCACGCGGATTCGTCTACGCAGTAACGATAACTGGCATTACTGGCGGTGCAGGGCTACCCGTGGACTTAGCGGACTATCTTACTAAGGTCGTGTCGCATTCCACTATCCCGGTCTGTGCCGGCTTCGGAATTCGCGAGGCGAAAGATGTGGCCGCTGTCGGTCAGTATGTCGCCGGCGCAATTGTCGGATCAGCTCTGGTGGAAGTCCTTGAGCGCGGCGAAGATCCCAAACCATTTTTGGAAGCACTTATCGAGTGAGGCCTTGTGTCATCGCAATCGCTGCTCGAGCTTTGTGTTGAGTGACGTTGAGTAGTACTGGAATCGACCACCACCGCGTTTCTTGGCATCGAACATCGCAATGTCCGCCGCCTTAATCATTTTCTCGGCCGTCAAACCCGACTCGGGGTACATCGCGATACCGATACTCGGCGTTGCATAGACTTCGCTGTTGCTGATTTCGTATTTCTCTGACAGTACCAATAGTAATTTTTGAGCTGCCACTGCCGCGTTCGCGGCTTCGCCGAAATCCTCGAGGCAAACAACAAACTCATCGCCGCCCCAACGGCCGCAGAAATCGCCAACGCGTAAATTGCTTCTAAGCCGGCCAGCAACCTGATAGAGCAGGGCATCGCCGGTATCATGGCCCAATGTATCGTTCACCGATTTAAATCGATCAAGATCTATAAAGAACGCCGCCAGTGGAGCAGCTTTTCTCTGGCTACGGCCAATCGCACGAGTCAATTGTTCCGCGAATAAGGAGCGATTCGGGAGGCCTGTCAATTCATCAAACTGAGCGAGCTTTTCAAGTTCGATCGTTCGGCGCCGAGACTCCGTAACATCGCGGAAAGTAATCACGCCACCGATGAGTTCGCGCCTGCCGTCGAATAATCCCTGGCCGTTGATGCTCAGCACGATATCGGGTTGCTTGGGTATTCGATAGGTGGCGATTTGGTCAGCAAATTTCTCGCCATTTCGTGCGCGCATTAGTGGTAATTCGGCGGAGCTACGATAGCTGTCGCCATTTACGTCGACGCAGCAGAAGGTTTGCTCCCAGGTTGAGTTGGGTTGCATGCGCGGGCTTATTCCGAGCAAGGCGCGCGCCGCTGGATTGATTTCAAGAACGTGGCCCGTATCGTCTATAACGATTACGCCATCATTGATGTTGTTCAAGATGGACAGCGCGGTTACATCTGTCCTTGAGAGCCGCGATTGCATATGTCTGCGCTTAACAGCGTGATCGAACGCCGAATTTTGGGCTTCGACGGATATGTCGTTAATGCACACGTACCCCTGGGCACCTGCATGCACAGCGGTAATACCGTGATGCTCATTTTCTTTCGTGGTTAATGCCACAACCGGATACGGAGCAAGCTTATTGATTAGGTCGGTAAGAGACTGTCTGGATTGCGCGATCATTGGCCCCGCTTCGAACAGCACAAGATCAACAATAGGCGCGTCTTCTGGAAGCTCGAACGATGTCGAGCAGGTCAGGTAAGTGCAGCAGGGAAGCGTTTCCAATGCATTGAGATAATCTGCGGCAAACTCTCCACATCCGAGATAAAGTATGGAATACCCGGACATTAGTCCCCCGTAATCCGTATAGAAAGCGTCTTCTCCATGGGAGAAATCATATGTAAAGACAGGAGCTTACGCCAGCTTTTGAGTGGCTTCCGCCGACCGAATTCAAGCCATTTAGCATAGTGTGGTATCCAAATGACGCTAAATTGCAGATGCAGTCCAGCCTTTTTTGTGTCCAATTTTGCTACCCTTGGCCGTCTGCTGACGAGATGTTCGAATGGCTCGCGTTTTTAAATATTTGATTTCCTTATTGGGTGGTTTCTTCGCGCTTCGATTGAGAAACCACTGTTGGCTAATTCTATTTGCAGTGACCCTCGCGCCCGTGGCAAGGTCGGCCGACATTCTTAGCATGGATATCGCCAGCGATAAGGGTACGTACACGATGACTTCGGAGGTCTGGTTCGATGCAACGATCGAGCAGGTATTCGAGGTGTATCAAAACTGGGGATACTCCACACGGTTTTCGAGTGCCATTGTAGAGGCGCGAGACATGGAGCCGGATGAGAAAGGGCGCGCACAATTTTATGTTCGCAATAGAGGCTGCGTGTTTTTCTTTTGCCAATCCTTCGAGCGTCAGGGCTATGTCGAGTCTGAGACGAATCTGGTGCTTCGCGCTTTTGCGAACCCGGAAACCAGCGATTTCCATCATAGCAATGAGAGTTGGAAGTTCCTGGCCCGCGACGGTGGCACCGTCGTTACCTATGACCTGACGATAAGTCCGAAATTCTGGATACCGCCGGGCATTGGCCCTTTTCTTATCAAGCGAAAATTGAAGGATAATGGCGGTCGCGCGGTCGACCGTATTGAAATCATTGCGCAGGAATTGGACGTTGAATGAGTTTGCTGCACGCCTGCTGAACTGGTTTGACGAACACGGTAGGAAAGACTTTCCGTGGCAGAAAAACACCACGGCATATCGTGTTTGGGTCTCGGAGATAATGCTGCAACAGACTCAGGTGCAGACGGTAATCCCTTACTTCGATCGATTCGTTGAGCGCTTTCCGACTTTGGAGTCGCTGGCCAGCGCGAGTCAGGATGATGTTCTGTCTCATTGGACCGGCCTTGGCTATTACGCCAGAGCACGAAACCTTCACAAGGCGGCGCAACGGGTGCTCGATATGCACGGAGGTCAGTTCCCGATTCTTATCGATGACGTCATGGCACTGCCCGGTATCGGCCGTTCGACGGCAGGCGCTGTTCTTTCACTGGCTTATGGTCAGCGTCACGCCATCCTTGATGGCAATGTGAAGCGAGTGCTTGCTCGGCATCGGGCTTTGGCGGGTTGGCCGGGGAAAGCAAGCGTTGCTGAGATGCTGTGGGAAGCAGCCGACAAGAACACGCCCGCTAGCAGAGTCGCAGACTACACGCAGGCCATCATGGACCTTGGTGCGACCTTGTGTACGAGAAGCCATCCATCGTGTGACCGCTGTCCGGTCGCTGCCGATTGCATCGCGCTAAAAACGCAGAGCGTTGATTCCTACCCGGGCCGTAAGCCAAAGTCAGTCAAACCGGTTCGAACCACGACGATGGTGTTGGCAAGCCTTGGGGGGCAGGTCTATCTGGAGCGTCGGCCGGAGTCGGGTATATGGGGTGGTCTTTGGAGTCTTCCGGAACTTGGGGAGCGCACTCTGGATGACTGGTGTGTCGATACCTTCGGAAATACAGAGGCGGAAATACTGTCATGGGCCATATTGCGTCATAGCTTCAGCCACTTCGATCTCGACATTCAACCGATTCTCGTGCGATTCAAGTCGCACACGAGTAAAGTTGCTGAGTCTGATACCGAGACTTGGTACAGGCTTAACGACGTCCCGCCGGGCGGATTTTCTGCACCGGTTAAGAAACTAATCGATCAACTAAAGAAGAGTGAAAATGTCGCGTACTGTTAATTGCGTCATGTTGGACAAAGAGGCTGAGGGTCTCGATTATTCACCGTACCCGGGCGATCTTGGCCAACGAATTTATGATGGCGTATCTAAAGAGGCTTGGCAGCAATGGCTGGCCCACCAGACTATGCTGATAAATGAATATCGACTGACGCCTATCGAACCAGAGGCTCGAACGTTTCTGGAAACCGAAATGGAGAAGTTCTTTTTCGGAGAAGGTTCGTCCGCACCTAAAGAGTTTGTAGCGCCGTCATAGTTGAGTAGCGCTAGGCATTTGTTCTTGACTGAGCAGACGCTTATCGATCTAATACTCCGCTCGTTGGCCTCCAGCCAGCGCTGTAGGAGCGGCCATAGGCCGTGATTCAAATAAGGCCAGGTAGCTCAGTTGGTAGAGCAGCGGACTGAAAATCCGCGTGTCGGTGGTTCGATTCCGCCCCTGGCCACCATTATTAATAAGACTTTCAGCTTTTTAGTCGTTAGCCTTTTTTCTTTTGGTGAACATATGGTGAAAATTATATCACCGCCAGTCCCCCCCCAATATTTTACAGAAGAAGTATGGCAGATCAGCTTCAAACCCTAGATGCTGGAAGTCTCGCGCTGGATCGCGAGCAATACACTGGTATCTTTGCCTAGCTTTACTGGCACAACCCGCCAATGCATCAGAAATGGCGTACCGTCTTTTTTGTAGTTGATCGCCTTACCCTCAAATCGACCGCCGGCACTGAGTGTTTTGCTCAGTCGCGCAATTACTGTTTTGTCGGTAGCTGCCCCCTGCAATATCTTTGGCGTTTTCCCCAGAACCTCAGCGGGGTTGTACCCGGTCAGTTTCTTGAAGGCCTTGTTTGCATAAAGAATTCTGGTTCGATTCGTCGCGTCTGTTATCAGGATGGAGTCAAAACTATTTTCCACCAGTGCTTTTAGAGCGCGGATATTTAGTTTGGGATCCTGAAGGACCTTATCGAGTGATTTGATCATTTAATGTTCCTGTAAGTATTCGGATTTAAGGACAAGAAGAAATAAAAATTCTAGAAAGTGGTACAGACTTTCGGTGTTGCGGTTTCTACGTCAGTACGTTTGAGATACCACTATCTTGCCTGTTCCGCAGTGTGAAAAGCAGCGTAAAAATGTAACAAGTCGTATCAGTTGTAGACCTCTGGCGCTGCGGCGTCTTACTGTACATAGCCTATGCAGGACTCCAGGACTTACACGGCGCTGGCGCTGGCCGGCACGATTCCTTTCATTGCGGGCGCGTTGCTGCCGTTGCTGGGCCATAATTCGTTGCCGCATCTCGGCCCGCTGGATCAGCTGGTGTCCTCCTATGGGCTCGCGATCGTCTGCTTTCTTGCAGGTACTCACTGGGGCATCTATCTTGCTGGCCGCAACAAAGACTTGTTTAACCTGTTTGTCATCAGCAACGCCATATTCCTGGCCACCTGGTTTGCGTATATTAGCGGCCCCATCAAACTTGCGATCGGCATGCAGATAGTCGCGTTCCTGGCACTCTTGTTCATCGATCTGCGCCTTCGAGCCGGTGAGGTTATTTCTGCAACGTATTTCCGCCTGCGCACGCTGGCAACCTTGATTGCCGTACTGTCCTTGATTGCCGTGATTGCCCAGTGACGCGCGTGGCGGTCATCGGCGCCAAAAAAAGGGGTTGAACCGAATAGTCATAAAATTCGGTTCAGCAATCTTAGGCTGAATACAGATTCGAGTTGATATCACTGGTATTAACCTTACTTTTTACAGAATAAGTCTGCTTTAATTAAAGCATCAGCATCATCAAGGTTTACAGGGTGAAAGACTTTCTTAAATATATTCTATCGGCCTGCTTTCTGGTCTGTATCTCCATTCCAGCTACGAGAGCTGATGCTCCGGCGACAGTGGTATTTGAAGCGGGGGACGATGGGTATAAGATTTTTCGTATTCCAGCGATCGTTCGTGCGGCGAATGGCGACCTGCTCGCTTTTTGCGAAGCCCGTCAGGGTGGTGACGCGAGTGAGATCGACCTGGTATTGAAACGGTCATCGGACGATGGAAAGACCTGGGGCAAGATCGAGGTGGTACAGGAGAGCGATGACTTTCTTTCTCTATACGCCGATAAGGATCGAGAGATGTCTATCGGAAACCCGGCACCGGTTGTGGATCAGATGGATTCCGATCATCCGGGTCGATTGTGGCTTCCGTTCACCTTGGAGAATGATCGTGTGTTTGTGACCTATAGTGATGACTCTGGCAAGACCTGGTCGAAACGACGCGAAATCACAAAGGACGTAAAGAAAGAAGAGTGGGGCTGGTATGCCAACGGTCCGGTGCACTCCATCCAACTGCAGCGAGCGCCTTACCGGGGACGCTTTGTCATTCCCTCTAACCATCGGCTGGGAAGTGATGGTGAAGATCTAGGAGCCCTCGGAGCCCATGCCATCCTCAGTGATGATCACGGAAAAACCTGGCGTATTGGGGCTCTCGACGAAACCTACGAAGATGGACTCAACGCCAACGAAACCACCGTCGTAGAACTCAAGGACGGCAGCCTTTATTTCAATACCCGAGATCAGCATGGAGAGGCACCCGGAACGCGCGGAGAGTCCTGGAGCACGGACGGCGGAGAGAGCTTTGATTCTCGTGATTCAGACTGGAAGGCATTTCGCCCCATCGAAGGAGTCCTTGATTTGCCTGTTGTTCAAGGAGCCTTGCTGAGAGTTTCCGAAAGCTTGATTTTACTCTCTGGGCCTGATGAAAATGGTCCGTCGGGCGAGGGTCGAAGCGATATGAGAATTCGCTATTCCACCGATGAAGCGAAGACCTGGCAGGACGGACCGATCATCCATACGGGGCCCGTTGCCTACAGTGACATGGCCCTTCTTTCAGAGGGTTCCGTAGGGCTGCTTTTTGAAGCTGGGAGTCCAAGCCAGAAGAGTGCCTACCAACGCATCGTTTTTTCTGCGATCAGTAGTATTGCGGTTGAGGTTATCCACTAGCGCTGTGGGCTTGGAATGGTGGATAATCATGTCCACTCAGTCAGGATATTCAACCTATGTACTATAGAAGAAAGGTTGCCCTTTTTTTGTTTTTTGCGTCGGTTATTGTTTCAGCGTGTACTGGTCAGCCAGGCGGGACAAGCGTTGTCTCAGGTTTCGAACTCGATCGATATCTTGGCACCTGGTATGAAATAGCTCGCCTAGACCATCGCTTCGAGCGTGGTCTGACGGACGTGACTGCAGACTACACACTTCGAGATGACGGTGGCGTGCGGGTGGTGAACCGGGGACTCAACACTAAGACAGACGAATGGGACGAGGCAATTGGTAAGGCCTACCTGATCGACTCGCCGGAAGTTGGCCGACTAAAAGTGTCTTTCTTCGGCCCGTTCTACGGCGGGTACAACATCCTTGAGTTAGATATAGAGAATTACCAGTATGCGCTTGTCGCGGGGCCAGATCGTTCTTACCTCTGGATCCTGGCGCGCTCTCCGGGCTTGTCTGAAACCGTTGTACAGTCACTTATTGAGAAAGCAAGACGCCTAGATTTTCCGGTGGACGAACTGATTTATGTGTCCCACGATATGGCTAAGGACTGACGTGCCTCATAGCAACTGCAGCAACAGCACCTAATGCGAGTAGCAATTATCGGCGGAACTGGATTTGTTGGCAGCTACCTGACCGACGCCCTGTTGAATTCTGGGCACTCGGTTTCGATGTTGGTACGGCAAGGTAGCGAGAGTAAGCTGCGGCAGCCTGAGAAAGTCTTAATAGTGAATGGCGATATTGCTGACACTGAGTCGATCTACCGTCTTCTTCAGGCGTGTGATGCGGTGATCTACAACGTCGGAATATTACGAGAAGTGCCGCGAAAAGGCGTTACCTTTGAGTCGACGCAATATGAGGGTCTGGTCAACACGGTTGACGCCGCACTGGCGGCCGGTGTGCAGAGATTTCTGCTAATGAGCGCCAATGGCGTCAAGATTCCGGGAACTCGATACCAGGAAACCAAACGCCGCGCCGAGGAGTACGCCCTGAAAAGCGGACTGGACGTCACCGTGTTTCGCCCGTCCGTAATTTTTGGTGATCCCCAGGGGGCAATGGAGTTTGCAACCCAACTGTTTAATCAAATGGTTCGTCCACCGATTCCTGCCGTGAGTTTTTTTGCGGGCTGTGATCCGAAGAAAGGTGCGGTTGTAATGTCGCCCGTTCATATTAAAGATGTGGCGAGAGCATTTCTGGCCGCGCTTAAAAACGAAGAGTGTGTCGGAAGAACCTATGCATTAGGGGGCCCAGAGGTCTTAACCTGGAAGGAAATGGTCTCGAGGATTGCTGCGGTGAAAGGTCGCCGCAAGTGGTTTCTGCCCATGCCAATTGCATTGATGCGTCTTGGCGCAACATTGTTCGATTGGTTGCCATTTTCCCCAGTCACACGTGAGCAACTGACTATGCTGGAAGAGGGTAATGTCGCCGACCCTGAAATCATGCAAGCTCTTACGGGCAGAGGAGCGACTTCATTTAGCGTTGAGAATCTAGATTATCTAGATAACCAGGAGGCCATATGCCACGGGACGGACTGAAATGAACAACAAGCGAATTGTGGTCAACGATCTAATGCAGTCGGGGTATACGTATACGCTGTCAGAGTCTTGTGGAAAGAACTTTCATCCCAAATTTCGGCCTAGCCTAACACCGAAGGACATGCTCAAACTTGGAGTCTTTGGTGGAAAGTATATGACGGACTGCCAAAATGAATTTCCTGCTGCTTGGTTTCGAAGTGCGAATTTGTGTCCCGATCAGGCCGATCCAAACGTGAACTACTTCGGCGTCAGTGCGTCGCAGCCTCTTTCTGTGTGGAGGGAAAAAGGGTGGATTTGGGAAAAAGATCCGCGCGGTTGGTTCCAATGGTATTGCCGATACTACCTGGGCCGCAGGTGCGACGATGACGAACGGCAGATAAAGCGTTGGTGCGCAATGAGTCGGCATGTCGCGCAAGTGAAAAAAAACTGCGAGAGATATGAACTCGACTGTCGTCCAAAACAACGACAGGCACTCCTGCAATGGGCTTACGACTCAAGAGATATGTAGTAGCAAAGCGCCAAGTAAGGGGGCGGCGGCAAGAACTTCTGTCGGCCAATCAGCGACGACGGTTGAGGGTAAACGGTGTTGAATCGACGAACGAAAATCAAGCAGAAAACCATCGCCAAGCGGCGCCGGCTATAGTGCAGACAGAAGGCCGCATAACCATGAACCTAATGAGTTGAAGGGCCTCTCTTAAACTAGGTCACCCTGAGTCCGGAACCTCTTTGACGACATATGCGTAGATAATATAGTATCCATTGATTAGCAAAGATGAAAATCATATAAAGTCTCAATCATCTTAGTTTAATTGACGGACTGTTAATTAATGACTTTATAAGAAAAATCTTTGCACTCAATCATTAAATCAAAACACAGAAACCAACCATAATGAATACTACATTTAGCAAAAGTTATTTATCCTTAGCCTTATTGTTAGCATCAGTCATCGCTTCTGTACCAGCTTATTCAGAAACTTTAATTGATATTAGCGCCGGTGAGAACCACACATGCATACTCAACTCAAATGGCAATGCTTATTGCTGGGGAGATAATGCAGTGGGCCAGCTGGGAAACGGTTCTACTGAGTCCAGTATGACTCCCGTTGCAGTTTCTGGAGATCTTCGATTACAGTCAATTAGTGTTGGTTGGGATCATACCTGTGGTATCACAGTTGACAATGATGCCTATTGTTGGGGACGGGGTAGATACGGAAGCCTCGGAAATGATTCTTCTGAAAACAGCATGATCCCAACAGCTGTATCCGGTGGCTTGTCTTTTGAAATGGTCAATGCTGGGATGGCTCATACTTGTGGAGTCACTACCGATGGAGATGCTTTCTGCTGGGGAAGAGGGGAAGCGGGCGTTCTTGGGAATGATTCAACCACCATCGTAATGCGTAATTTCAGCAAATCTACAAGCTCACTGGCACCTGTCCCTGTTGCCGGCGGACTTACTTTTGGCTCAATAAATGCCGGATCAGCAACAACATGTGGCACAACAACAAATGGGGATGCATATTGTTGGGGATCAAGTGATTTTGGCAATTTGTTAGGACAGGGTGACGATACTCGTAGCAAAGAGGCTCCAGGACTTGTGGTAGGCGGCTTTGATTTTAAACCAAACTCAATAAGTGTTGGTCTTGATCATGTTTGTGCTTTAAGTACGGCGGATGAGGCTGTTTGCTGGGGACGCGGCCGATATGGCAAATTAGGCATTGGCTCTGCAGATGGTTTAGGAGTGCTTGAAAATTTGAGGACACCAAGAGAAGTAAAAGGGAATATATCTTTTGCTTTAATTACTACTGGGACCTTTCAAACCTGTGGAATTGCAACTGACGGTAAGGGATATTGTTGGGGAAGAAATGGATCAGGGCAGTTAGGCGACGGTACAACGACAATGCGAGTCGAGCCTGTAGCTGTATCGGGCGATCTAAATTTTCAGGATATAACTATTGGTAGTAAGCATGCATGTGGAATTTCATCAAATGATGAGGTTTACTGTTGGGGAGACGGCACCGCAGGTAAACTTGGAACACGCTCATCTGATAATAAACTGGTTCCTACTAAAGTTACGCTAAAGAGACGGCACCGCAGGTAAACTTAGAACACGTTCATCTGCTAATAAACTGATTCCTACTAAGGTTATGCTAAATTAAAATATTATGATGATTCAAAAAAAATTAATCAAAAAAGTCATGTCTAAAACAGTAATAGGTATTCTGACTGGATTACTTCTAATAGTTAGTGCCAATTCACATGCACAACGCTTGCAAGAGAATCAGGAGCAGTTCGAGGTTCTTTTGTTTACGAAATCTCTGGACTATCAGCACCTTGCAGTTCCGAATGGAGTGCAGATGTTCAAAGAGCTAAGCCGGGATAATCACTTTGGCCTTACTTGGACTGAGCAATCTAACTTCTTTGATGATCAAGAAAAACTGAATAGTATGGATGTAATTGTATTTATGAATACATCCGGAGATATTCTAAATGATAATGAAAGAAGGGCACTGCAAGATTATATTCACCAAGGTGGAAATTTTGTAGCGATACATTCAGCCTCATTCACAATGATGGAATGGCCATGGTATGTAAATCTAGTGGGTGGCGTGTGGAACCGTCATCCAAATCCAGGCATTTGGACGGGCATTGTTAATAATGAAAAGCCGAATCACCCATCAACCTCTCATTTACCGCAGAAATGGGTAGTGACTGAAGAGTGGTACAACTATTTAGAGCTGTCAGATAATATTGAAGTTACTTTAACTGTAGATGAAGCCACTTTCCCCGGTGGGAAAATGCCAGACTACCATCCAATGGCTTGGTATCAGGAGGATTTTGAAGGCGGAAGATCCTACCATACGGGCTTGGGACATCCAGAAGGAATTTATGATAATCCTTGGTATAGGCAACATATTTTGGGCGCGGTTTGGTGGGCTGCAACTGGCGGAAAAGCTTTCGAATAGTTAAAAGAGCGCGGACCTCCTCAGCCATCGTGTGAACTTCATCCGATGGCTGAAATTGCGCTAATCGATCTCGAATCTGGCGTCAATTTTCCCTGATCGTTCAAGCCATTCAAGCCCCAGCTCTCTCCTGAGGGAAAGGGGGATTCTGAATGTACTCTAAGACCTGTTCGAGGAGCCTGCGAATAACGTGAATTTACGATGCTCAGGCAGCCGTCTCAGGGAAAAATCAAACACAACTGCACCTCACTCCATACCTTCCTCGCAGTAGCCTTACAGCATCGTGAGTTGGTAAAGATTGGTGAGCAGTCTGTCTAATGGCTGGCTGAGATCATTCAGCAACTGTTACGGTTAATCTGCCAAGATTAAACCATCATGTACTTCTGCACCTCGTTCCATCATTGATTTGATGGCCCGATCACCGTCGCCGGGATGTAAATCTACGGCGCGAATGGCGTGCGTTAATAGTACGACATCTAAATCATTCGCTAACGCATCGTATACCGTATTCAGGACGCAATAGTCCGTGGCGAGGCCACCAACAATAACCCTCCTAATGCCTTTCGCATGTATTTGATCTGAGAGATCGGTGCCCTGAAATCCGGAGTAGGCTTCTTTGTCGCTGTCTGCTCCTTTGCTAACGATTATAACGTCGTCCGGAAATGTTATATTTTCCGCAAACTGAGCGCCTGGACTATCTGCGATACAGTGCTTTGGCCACGTCCCACCATTTTCCACAAACGAACAATGATCAGCGGGATGCCAGTCACGTGTCGCATATATCGGTAAACGTTTGGCCGCAGACAGTTGCATGCAATGATTGATCACTGGTATGACAGCATCGCCGTCGCTCACGGCCAGAGAGCCCCCGGGGAGAAAATCGTTCTGGACATCGACGACGATAAGCGCGTCATGTTTCCCGAGTACAAGATTTCCCTCTAATGCATACGACGTTAGTATTGGACTTGCTGATATAGCCGCCATTCCTTTTAACAAATCTCTGCGTTTCATGATTCTCCTTCCTGAAGCCATCTAATAGTCTCAGTATATTACCTGATAGTCAGGGCCTATTAATGATGTGGCACTATCCCCCCATGACGACAGTGCCTTTAGGCAAAATCGTCTTAGGAACGGACAGCAACGCAGTGTATTCGGGGTTCACAAGATTGCAGACGCGCAGTTTTCCAATCTGACTGACAAGTTGATAAGCATCCTGCGGATCCAATCCGGTCAACGAGGTAACCCATCGCACCATTTCCGCTGCGGCAACTTTGATCGCGCTTTCGAGTGGGCGTCCAACGCCGATGACTCCAATGCAGGTCTGTGTTTCGATGCGGGGGAAATCAAAGGTTTCGTCGTCAGAGACCTTCGTTACTGAAAGGCTCGAGTGAAACGCGCCCTCAATGGCCGTTCCTGCTATTTCGCCGTCGCCTTGAGCGTAGTGTCCATCGCCCAAATACAGATGACCACCATCCACATTTGCCCGCAGATAAAGCGTCGTCCCAGGGCAAAGTTCGGGCATGTCGAGATTGCCACCGAAGTCACCTGGAACAACACCGAGGCGCACTTCGCCATGGGCTGGGGCCACACCGATCGTGCCAAAGAAAGGATTAAAGGGAACCGACATCTCAGTCCCGTTTGCCGCCTTGGTTCGCAGGGTGGTGTGGTCATCATCGAGACGCCAAATCCAAACACGCTCATCACTATCGGGCTGAAGGTTCGGTGCCATCCGCGTTCCCGAAAGCAGGCCAAAATTAGGTGAAATGGTTGCGACGCCCCAATCACGCGCAGGTGTCATTGACTGAATGTGGATTGCAATGATATCGCCTTGTCGCACCCCCTCGATATGGAAAGGGCCTGCGAGCGGATTTACTCTGGGAAACGGCGCCACTTCACGCGGTTTTCCAGTTTCAGATGTCAATTTGCCGGAGAAGCAGTCTTCGGTGAACACCTCAAAGGGCGCATCAAGCGCTATCCGCTGATTTGCATGATGACCGCCAAAGCAAAATTTGAAGTCACTATCCACACTCATTAAACCACTCCCCTTGAGCAAGCCGCTCAACAATATCAACAAAGGCCATTGTCTCATCTCGGTGGACGCTATGCCCTGCACCATTAAAGATCGCCAAGGATCCGTCAGGTGTGTCAGCCTGTAGTCGCGCCACGTCACCTGATGGCACAAAACGGCTAACATCAGGGAGAACCCAGACGGTCGGTAGCTTCGAACTCAGCTGCGCCGCATCAGGTCGCAAATCCCATGGTGCATTTCCGACGAATGCCGCGCGTGCGTCGTCAAAAGATATTTGCTGAATCGACACCAGCTTCCACGCCGCATCAAGGGCTGTCCACCCCGGATTGGCCGCAAGCAAATCGTCGATAGTAGTTGGCAGATTGACTTCATCCCAATCGAGCATGGCACGTGGGG
>CAJXYT010000022.1 GCA_913063505.1 uncultured Gammaproteobacteria bacterium
CGGGCGACGACTTACACAATGAATTCTTCCCTACCATCAAAGCCGAATTCGAACTAACACAGGATCTGATCCTAAAATACTCGGATCACGAGACGCTTTTAGGGGGCGACCTCACCCTGCAGCGCGCAATCATGCTCCGAAACCCTTACGTCGACCCAATGAGCTTGATGCAAGTCGACCTCCTGGCGCGCTGGCGCGAATCCAATTATGAAGATGAGGGTATCTTCAACGCACTACTCGCGAGCGTCAACGGAATAGCGCAAGCACTTCAAAACACTGGTTAGAATACCTCGTCCGCCGGCCCTGCGACGATGTTGTCTAACTAGGCCTCCATGAAAGACGCGGATTCGTTTAAGGGTTTTCGCTTGTTTGGGTAACTCTTCATATCAGCTCCTTTTTTGTAAGACGCTCCATTCGTCCGTGTCTTTTTCGGAAACAGCGCGACCCAACACTGAAATGCCAGCCTCGTGAACACTTTCTGCTCGGCCCGAAACCAGCGGGTGCCACGGTGCCAGATCACCACCGTCAGCGATGAGGCGATACGCACAGGTCGTCGGTAGCCACTCAAACGCTTCGGGTTCATCAAGCGTTAAGGTCAAACATTCGGCGACGTGTTTCGCGCGCTCCGCGTAGTTCGAACAACGACACGTCTCTAAGTCGAGCAGTCGACACGCGACATCCGTATAAAATACTTCACCGGTATCCTCATCCTCGATCTTGTGCATGCAGCACAACGCACAACCGTCGCACAATGACTCCCACTCAGCATGCGACATCTTCGACAGTGATTTGCGTTTCCAAAACGGTTCGTTCATCGTCCGTTACTCTGCTCGACTTCGAAGTGAATTACCATATGAAAGCCGTATTTCTCGACTTTGCAACGATGGGACCTGGGCTTGATATTAGCGCTCTACAGGCCCTACTTCCGGAGCTGGAAATATTTGACCTTACGTCGGATATGCAGACGGCCGAGCGAATTGAAGGTGCGCACGTCATACTCACCAACAAGATCGTTCTGAACGAGGAGTTATTGAGTAACTGCCCTACTTTGCGCGTCATCGGGCTTACGGCGACCGGCACTGATAACATCGATCTCGATGCAGCCAAACGATACGGTATTGCGGTTTGCAACATCCGTGCTTACTGCACGCAGTCCATCGCCGAACATGTGTTCGGTTGCCTCCTGAATCTCACCCGCAGTCTGCAACAGTACAGCGCAGCGGTGCGTGCTGGACAATGGCAGGATTCCGCGAGTTTTTGTTTATTGTCTTTCCCGATTCGGGAGTTATCTGGAATGACGCTTGGCATTATCGGTTATGGCGAGCTTGGCAAGGGTGTTGCGAATCTTGCTCGGTCATTTGGTATGGAGGTCATTGTATCTGCCAGGCCAGGAACACAACGAACCAGCGATGATCGAGTCGCGTTTGAGGATGTGTTGCGACGCGCGGATGTCATTTCCCTGCACTGCCCATTAACCGAGGCTACCGCAGGAATGTTTGCCGAGACTGAATTCAAGAAAATGAAGTCAGATGCAATTCTTATCAATACCGCGCGCGGCGGCTTGGTCGATCCGGACGCACTAGTCACAGCGTTGAAATCGGGAGAAATTGCTGCGGCGTCCATTGACGTACTATCGAAAGAGCCCCCAGTAGACGGAAACCCACTGCTCGATTACGACGGGCCCAACTTGATGATCACCCCACATATCGGGTGGGGAGGCGGTCAAGCAAGGCAGGCCGCGATTGATGAACTTACTGCGAATATAGCGGCCTTCATTAGAGGTGAAGAGCGCAATCGCGTAGTCTTTTCCAAGGAATATTCGAGCGACCCTTAGCTCACTGACCCAGCTTAATCAGCCCATAGGGGTAAATTCCTAATCCTTTCTAATCCCCTAGATATTTATTCTTCTGAGCACATCTGTTGGCCTGGCATTGACGGCGCCGCGAGCTGCGAAGTAGCCGCTTAGACATACAATGATAATGCCAGCAGATACGCCTGCCAGCCAAATCGCCGGGCTGAATTCATACGGCAATTCAAATAGCTGTGTGGCGACCAGATACGCGAGCACCGATGCGCCGGCAGAGGCAAGAATACCGGCGGCCGCGCCTAAGGCTGCGAATTCTGCCATGACACCAGCTAACACGGTGGAGCGCTTCGCGCCCAGTACTCGGAGTATTGCGCTCTCGAAACGACGCTCATCTATAGTGGCCTGCACAGCCGCAAACAATACGACGATGCCGGCCGCCAGCGTAAACAAGAATACCGCTTGCACCGCCAAACTCGCCTTCTCGATAATGCTGCGAACCTGCTCAAGGATGGCGCCAAGGTCGATAACCGAAATACTCGGATGCGATCGAATCAGATCAATGAGCATGGGTTGGCTGCCGTCTGCGATGTGCATGCTTGAGATATACGTCGTCGGCATGCCATCCAGAGCACCGGGAGACAGCACGATAAAGAAGTTCGGCTGGAATGAATCCCAGTTTATCTTTCGAATACTGCTGATCTTAGCCTCAACCTCTTTGCCAGCAATGAAGAAATTCAATCGGTCACCGATTGTGAGCCCCGCATTCTTTGCGGCGTCGACCTCGATCGAAACCAGCGGTGGTCCGGCGTAGTCTGCTGGCCACCATTCACCTTCGACTATCTCGTTGCTCGCGCTCAGTCCGGAGGTCCATGAAAGGTTCGCCTCTCGGTTGGCAAGCCATTTGCCATCTTCGTTGGGATACTCCCGATCCTTTACCGACTCATCGTTTATCATCGTCATCCGCGCACGAACCATCGGCGTAAATATGGGTATGGCAGCGTTATTCACTTCGAATATTGTCGCTACAGACTCAATTTCGTGTGGCTGTATATTAATTAGGAAATGATTGGGGGCATCATCACCCAAGGTTTGACGCCAACCCTCCAGCAAATCGGTTCGAACAAGCGTCAAGAGGAGTAAGGCCGTTATGCCAAGACCAAACGCGACAACCTGTATTGCGCTATCGCGGCCCCGTCTCGCAACATTCGCAAGACCGTAGCGCCAAGCAACCCCAACGCCCGAGCGAGCTCGGCCAAGTAATGCGACCATACCTCGTCCAACGAGGTAAAGCAGGGCGGCGATCACCATTATTCCGCCAATCACTATGGCCAACATGCGCACGTCACCAATACTGCGATACAAAAGTGCGGCAACGGCTGCAAGAGCAAGGCCTGCAACGAGAATTTTAGACGGAGCTGGCGGCATAGCGTCGTGACGAAGGACTCGCAGAGGCGGTGTATTGCGAAGCTGAATCAGCGACGGCAGCGCAAATCCGAGCAAGAGCACCATGGCACTCATACTCGCAAGAATTACCGGTCGCATTCCGACTCTAGGTAGCTCAGCCTGCTGCATGAGATCGAGTAGAATTCGCGACAGCATCTCCTCCGCGGCGAAACCCACCACGCTGCCAGCAAGAATGCCCAGCATACCGAGCAGGAACAACTGTACGAGGGCGACCGATATGACGAAACCTTGTGTGGCGCCCAGGCTCTTCATCAGCGCAACAGAGTCCATCCGCTTATGAGCGAAACGTCGAGCCGACATAGCCACCGCGACAGCACTTAACAACAAACTAATGACGGCAGTCAGTGATAAAAAACGTTGCGCTCTGTCGGCTGCATTGTACGCGCGTTCGCTGCTTTCTTCCTGACTTCGAACGCGGACAGATTCGGGCAGCTTGTCCTGAATGGCTTCATTAAAATTGGAAACTTGCCGATCGTCTCCAGAGACGAGCAAAGCGTATGCCACTCGACTTCCTTCGCCAATCAATCCGCTACTGGAAATGTCGGCCATATTAAGCAAGACGGACGGCGCAAGAGATGCAAAACCAATCGACTGATCTGGGCGGTACGTCAGTATGGCTGAAACCCGTAGATTGAGTTCGCCGATGGCCAGAGAGTCACCAACCTTGGCACCAACTCGTGCAAGTAATGCTCCATCAGTCCAAACTTCTCCTCTGGCGGGAATCCCCTCGGCAACTCGCTGCTCACCAAACAGCTCATCGGATAATCGTACCTTGCCGCGCAAGGGATAAAGGTCACTGACGACTTTGATTGTAGCAAGCGCATTCTCATCACCATTAAATACAACCGATGGAAACGACATTGTTTCAGCCGTCTCAAGATCATAGTCATGGGCGAGCTCACTCCACTCCTCTGGCACCGGTTCTTGCGAACGAAGTCTGAGATCAGCGGCTAGCACTTCGTTGGCTTGGCGAGCGACCGCCTTACCGATGCGATCGGTCAGAAAACCTACAGCAGTCAGCGCACTAACGGCAAGTCCGACAGCCATGAGAAGAACCAGAACTTCACCCGATCGCAGCTCTCGACCGAAACTTCGCAATGCGAACACCAGCGCTTTCATCCGGCCACACTTTGGTTACTAACGAGCTTGCCAACATCCAGCGATATAATTCGGTCGCAGCGCTCAGCGAGACTTTGATCGTGCGTCACCAGCACCAGCGTCGTGGATGATTTGCGGTTGAGCTCAAACATCAACTCCATGATGTTAGCGCCAGTACGGCTGTCGAGATTACCAGTCGGCTCATCAGCGAATAGAACCGCTGGTTCGGTTGCAAACGCTCGCGCGATAGCGACTCGCTGCTTCTCACCACCTGACAACTGCGCCGGATAGTGGCTCCAGCGTTCACTCAGACCGACCTTCTGTATTATCTCTCGCGCCAATTTACGCGCGTCACTGTGGCCAGCCAATTCAAGTGGCAGCATCACATTTTCGAGCGCATTCAAGGACGGTACAAGATGGAAGGATTGAAACACGAATCCCACGTTTTCAGCTCGTAATTGCGCTCGGCCATCTTCATCCAGATCGGAAAGGTTTGCGGCATTCAATACAACGTGCCCAGTCGTCGGCAGATCCAGTCCGGCCAGTAGAGCCAGCAATGTGGACTTTCCAGCACCAGATGGCCCAACCACCGCAACGGATTCGCCCCGACAAATCTCGAAACTCACCTCCGAAAGAATGGTCAAAGTCCCTTCGGGGCTGCTAACCTGCTTACCTAGCTCATGAGCTTCGAGAACATTAACTCTGTTTGGTGATTGATCAGACATGCGAATAATTTTATTCCTAACGATTTTACTGGTGACCGCAAGCATGGCGGGAGCTGAAGAGCCAACTATTGTCATTTTCGGTGATAGCCTGAGCGCTGGCTATGGCATTGAGGTTGACCAATCCTGGGGCAATTTGTTGCAGGCCCGACTTAAAGAGCAAGGGTACGAACATCGGGTCGTGAACGCCAGTATTAGCGGCGAAACAACTGAAGGTGGTGTCACTCGCATAGATTCGGCGTTATCCGACTTTTCACCAGATCTCATTATTCTCGAGTTGGGCGGAAACGACGGGCTGCGTGGGTTTCCCCCTACCAGGATCGAGAAAAATCTCGAAAAATTAATCGTTCAAGCAAAGTCCTCAGGTGCTGCTGTCATTTTACTCGGCATTCGCATCCCAACCAATTACGGATCGCGATACTCAGCTGAATTTGAGGCCGTCTTCCGTAACGTGTCCGAGCGGCTTAATGTACAGTGGATCGAGTTCTTTATGGAAGGCATTGCATTGAACGACGATCTTCTGCAGGAAGACCGCATTCACCCTAATGCTAGTGCACAGCCCATGCTGCTTGATAACGCTTGGTCCATCATTAGCGCTACACTTCAAAAGTAGCCGAAATATAGCGAAAGAAATAAGGGGGTCGTTTTGGAAAAAATATGGCTGAAGTCCTACCCTTCTGGCATGCCGGAGAAAGTACCTACTCCACCGTTTAAGTCGGTGCTAGATATTTTTGAACAAGCATTCGAAAAATACCCGGCAAATGCTGCATATACCAATATGGGCACAACGCTCAATTATGCAGAGCTCGATCATTTGTCTATGCAGTTCGCTAGCTACCTACAAAATACGCTCGGACTCAAGCGTGGTGAACGCGTTGCCATCATGTTGCCGAATATTCTTCAGTACCCGGTAGTCATGTGCGGCATTTTTCGCGCAGGTCTCGTCGTCGTGAATGTAAACCCTTTGTATACGGCGAGAGAACTCGAACACCAACTAAAGGACTCCTCTACCAGATGCATCATCATTCTGGAAAATTTCGCGCACGTCCTAGCCAGCGTGATCGAAAAGACTGATGTCTCACATGTCGTTACCACCGGTGTCGGGGACTTACTTGGCTGGCCAAAAAGTGTACTGACTAACTTCGTTCTGCGATATGTAAAGCGGTCTGTGCCCTCCTACAAGTTCGAGCGCAGCGTTACTTTTCGACAAGCGCTCAGGTCGGGAGATGGAGTAGCGCTCAATACGGTGGATATCGGATACGCGGATATTGCGTATCTGCAGTACACCGGTGGCACAACCGGCGTATCGAAGGGCGCAATGCTGAGCCATCGCAATATGGTCTACAACGTGCAACAAACTATTATCTGGCAAGCAGACGCATATGTCGGCGACGAGCCCATTGTCGCCATCACCGCATTACCGCTGTATCACATATTTTCCCTAGAAGGGAACTGCCTGACTGTGATGGCACAAGGTGGCGAGAACGTTCTAATAACCAATCCGAGAGATTTTGAGGGTTTCGCTAAAGAAATCGCCAAGTTCGATTTCAACTTATTCACCGGAGTTAACACGATGTTTGCGGCGCTCATGGATACGCCGAGTTTTTCAGATATTGATTTCAGTTACCTTCGTGTATGCATCGGTGGCGGCATGGCCGTACAGCCAGCAATTGCAAGAGAGTGGAAACAAAAAACCGGCATGGCAATTCTGCAAGGTTACGGGTTAACGGAAACATCCCCCGCTGCTGTCATCTGCCCCATGAGCAGTGAATTTACGGGCACAATTGGGCTGCCGTTGCCGTCCACTGAGGTCATGATTGCCGATGACGATGGTAATCCTCTGCCAGTTGGCAATGCTGGAGAAATATGCATCCGTGGCCCACAAGTCATGGAGGGCTACTGGCAACGACCTGCAGAAACGGCAGAAGCCATATCACCTGATGGATGGTTTCGCAGCGGCGATATTGGATACTTTGATGAAGATGGCTACATCTACATTGAGGATCGAAAGAAGGACATGATTATAGTATCTGGCTTCAACGTCTATCCCAACGAGATTGAAAATGTAGTTGTCGAACTCGATGGCATACTGGAAGCCGCAGCGATTGGGTTACCCGACGAACGCTCCGGTGAGATCGTCAAGATTTTCGTAGTACGTAAGACTGAAAGTATCACCGAGCAGGACATCATTGATCACTGCAAAGCTAATCTTACAGGCTATAAGCGCCCGCGAATCATTGAGTTTCGTGATGACCTACCAAAAACAAACGTCGGTAAGATCTTAAGAAGAGAATTGCGTGACTAGTCAAAAAATATTGTCAGTTGTTCCGCTATTGCTGTTGGCTGCAGTCGTCGCTGCCGCCGTTCCCGCACCACTCGATCCAATCAAGATTGCGCCACATATTTACGAGCTCAAATTTGAGAACGACCGTATTCGAGTTATCGAGCAGATTCTTCGTCGTGGCGACACTCAGCCGCTACACGCGCACCCTGATCGCTTGCTGGTCTATCTGCAAACCTGCGCCTGGATTGAGGACGATGGTCACGGCAGTAAACGTATGCAGGAATTCAAGTACGGTGACGTTGCTTGGGCTGCCGCCGAAACACATGGCGGAAGCAACCCAAAGGTTGTCCAGGAATGTAGGATTCTGGAAATAGAGCTGCCCTGAGTTCGTATTATGAATGGAACTCCGGGCTCAGTTCGTGGACCGCATCGACAAGTACACCGAGGTGATCGGGGTCAACGTCCGGCGTGATGCCATGGCCAAGATTAAATATGTGACCCGGACCGTCGCCGTAACTCGCCAAAGTGTCGGCAACCCCCTGGCGAATCTTCTCGGGGCTTTCGAGAAGCGTCCCTGGGTTCAAGTTCCCTTGCAAGGCAACCTTGTCGCCGACGTAACGTCGGGCGGTCGCAAGATCAGTTGTCCAGTCAACACCCAAAGCATCGCAGCCTGTTTCAGCCAAATCAGCCAATAGTGGACCAGCACCTTTAGTAAACAAGATGATCGGTATTTTCCGGCCGTCTTTCTCGCGCGTTAGGCCATCGATAATTTTTTGCATGCTCGCCATTGAGAATCGGCGGAAGTCATCTCCATCCAGCGCCGCACCCCAGGTGTCAAATATCTGCACTGCTTGAGCACCAGCATCGATCTGGCCGTTCAGGTATTCAATCGTTGTTTCAGCAATGATATTCATCAAATGATCAAGAGCGTCGGGTGCCTCTTTCGCGAGTGCCTTAATAGTCGGGAATTCTCGGCTGGAGCCGCCCTCAACCATGTACGTGCCAACGGTAAACGGACTTCCGGCGAAGCCTATCAACGGCACGTCGCCATTGAGCTCGCGACGTATCGTGCGAACCGCGTCAAAAACATATCTCAAGTCTTTTTCAACGTTTGGAACACTGAGGCTTTGAATGGCATTCGCGGATTGTACGGGTCGCTTGAACTTCGGCCCCTCGCCGGGCTCGAAATAAAGACCCAACCCCATCGCGTTCGGCACTGTCAAAATATCAGAAAACAGTATTGCTGCATCCAGCTTGAAGCGTCTGAGTGGCTGCATTGTGACTTCACAGGCCAGCTCGGGATTCTTGCAAAGGTTCAGAAAATCGCCGGCTTGTGCTCGCACCTCGCGATACTCGGGCAGATAACGACCCGCCTGGCGCATGATCCAAACAGGAGTTCGAGATACAGGCTGACGCATCAGGGCCCGCAGGAATAAATCATTCTTGAGTTCTGTCATCAGGGGCTCATCTGCGATTCTATGGATGCTTGCATGGCTTCAGCAGCCGCGCGTGGACTTGCCGCATCGCGAATGGGTCGGCCAACCACGATGTAGTCGGCACCGTTCGAGAGTGCCGTTTCCACAGTAACCACTCGTTTCTGATCGCCCATGGGCTTGTTGTCTACGGGACGAATGCCGGGCGAAATTACTAGCAACTTGTTATTCAGGTGCTCGCGTAACTTTGGTACTTCAAGACCCGACGAAATAACACCGTCGCATCCAGCATCAAGCGCTTGTCGTGCCCGTGATAAAACCAGAGCTTCGAGATCGCAGTCGAACCCAAGATCGTCAAGGTCACCGCGATCCAGACTGGTCAGCGTCGTAACACCGAGCACCTTTAGCGTGTCACCCTTATTTTCTGCGGCAGCCTCCATCATTGAATAATTGCCGTGCACCGTCACAAATGAAGCACCGCGATCTTCCAGCTGGCGCACCGCCGAACCAACGGTTGCTGGGATATCGAAAAACTTGAGATCACAGAAAACCTTTTTATCCCGCGCGAGCATCCAATCGAGCAACTCGAAATATTCGCCGCTCATCATTAATTCCAGTCCGATCTTGTAAAATGTTACAGAATCGCCGAGTTCGTCCGTGAGTGATCGAGCCCGGTCGCAATCCGCTACGTCCATGGCAAAGATCAGTCGGTCTTTATTGGAAATGGATTTGTGCTTCACTGCAGTCCTCCGTGAGATCGCGCCGAATTCTATCAGGCCGTGAGAGCTTCGTGTGCAGCGATCGCGTAACGATCCGTCATCCCCGCGATGAAATCTGCGACGACGCGGGCTCTGCCGATGCCCTCTGCATTCCTCGCAGCGCGAGCGAATTGTGCCGGCATTTTTGTTTCGTCGGCCATATAGGTGGTGAACAGCTCATTAATCATGGCTTGGACTGTGCGTGTCATTTCCAGTTTTTGTTCATGACTGTAGAGGTGTTTGCGCAGAAAGCGCTTCAGTGACATGTGCTGCTCATACATTGAGTCCGACATCGAGATCAAAGGTTGTGCTGCATTTCTCACGTCCTCAATCGAGGCCGGTGCAGCTGCATCGATGCGACGACGAGACTCCTCTATCAAATCACTGACCACCGCGCCGATCATGCGACGAATAATCTCGTAAATCAGTCTGCGGTCCTCGAGCTCCGGGTAGCGCTCGTGAACCACATCGAAATGTGTCGCGAATAATGACTGAGTTCGAAGTTTCGAAAGGCTCAAAAGCCCGGCACGAAAACCGTCATCAACGTCGTGATTGTTATACGCGATTGCGTCGGCAATATTCGAAACCTGCGCTTCCAGACCCGGTTGCGTGCGCTTGAGAAAGCGCTCACCAACATCTCCGAGCTCATGGGCGTTTCGAGCTGAGCAGTGTTTCAGGATCCCCTCGCGCGTCTCGAACATCAGATTCAGGCCAGCAAAATCCGCATATTTGGCTTCCAGCACATCAACGACGCGCAGTGACTGCAAATTGTGCTCAAAACCACCGAAATCACGCATGCACATATTCAGCGTATCCTGACCGGCGTGCCCAAACGGCGTGTGACCGATATCGTGTGCGAGGCAAATGGCTTCAGTCAGCGCCTCGTTAAGCTGTAGGGCAACCGCTACGGTCCGACCTATTTGAGAGACCTCCAGTGAGTGAGTCAGGCGGGTTCTGTATAGATCACCTTCGTGATTGACGAAAACCTGGGTCTTATAAACAAGACGCCGAAACCCTGTGGAGTGAATAATTCTGTCCCGGTCTCGCTGGTACTCTCCGCGATACCTCGAGCTTGGCTCATCGTACTTTCTACCGCGGCTATGTGACTCAATTGCGGCATACGGTGCGAGTGCCGCAGCCATCAGCTACCCGCACCGAGAACGCTATGCAAGCGGCTTTCGTCGAAGGACGATGTAACATGCGAATCCCCCAATGCTTTGAGCAATACAAAGCGCAATCGCTTCTGCTGCACTTTTTTGTCCATGCCCATAGCGCTAAGCCAGTCTTCAGAATCGATTTGTGGCGCATCAACGGGCAACCCGGCGGCTGCGATCAGGCTCTGTAGCCGATCTACATCGTCGGAATCAATGTCGCTCAGCTGTGCAGCCATGACCATGCCCACGGCAACAGCCTCGCCATGCAACCACTGACCATAGCCGAGACAATGCTCTATCGCATGACCAAACGTATGACCGAAATTCAAGATTGCTCGTCGTCCGGCTTCACGCTCGTCTTCGGCAACTACCGCAGCTTTGATTTCACACGACCTTCTGATGGCGTGTGCCAGCGCCTCAGAATCTTTGTCGAGTAAAAGCTGCATATTCTCTTCAAGCCAGATGAAGTACGCCATGTCGCATATCGCGGCATGTTTAATCACCTCAGCGAGCCCGGCTCTAAGTTCCCGATCAGGAAGCGTACTCAGCGTGTCGGTATCAATCATCACGACCTGAGGCTGGTGAAATGCCCCTATGAGATTTTTTCCCTCCGGATGGTTTACGCCGGTCTTGCCGCCGACCGACGAATCGACCTGCGAGAGCAACGTTGTAGGCACCTGGATGAACGACACGCCGCGCATATAACACGCCGCGGCAAATCCCGTGATGTCGCCAATGACACCGCCGCCTAGCGCAATGACTGTCGTGTCGCGATTAGCGCCTGACGCAACCAATTGATCCAGAATTTTCTGCATGGTAGCGACGGACTTGTGGGACTCACCGTCCGGCAATTCGATTATCTCGATGCTCTTGCCCACAAGGTTGGGCAACAAGCGCTCAACATACAGTGGCGCTACGGTCACGTTACTGACAACCAAGCAATCAGAGCCGGAAACGAAGCCCGTCAGGTCGAAGCCACCGTTCAGAAGCTTGTTGCCGATTACGATCGGGTAACTGCGGTCGCCGAGATCAACGGTAATTTTATGGTGGGGTTTCATCTGCCTAGGTTACATGACCTGTTCGATGATCTCACTGGCAACAGACTTAACCTTCCTACCATCAGTCTCAACAACGATATCGGCGATTTCGCGATACAGTGGGTCGCGCAACAACAATAGCTGCTCGAGCGTCGTCCTTGGGTCGGCATTCTCGAGCAGTGGACGCTCACGACCTTTCAGAGTACGTGTGACCTGTTGATCTACTGTCGTGTAGAGATACACGACAAAACCTCGTGCGCCCAAGCAGCTGCGGCTCTCAGGCTCTAATATCGCCCCACCACCGGTCGCAAGAACGACACCGTCCATTTTACTCAAGGCGTCGATCACGACGGCTTCGCGCTTGCGAAACCCCGCCTCCCCCTCTTTCTCAAAGATAAATGGGATATCAACGCCCGTGCGTGACTCAATCTCGTCATCACTATCGACGAACGACAGATGCAAGGATCGTGCGAGATAGCGCCCAACCACTGACTTGCCGGCCCCCATAGGCCCGATGAGAAAAATATTTTTTGGATGCTTCATAAGCGATAGTGTTGCATAAAAGAAAGCCAATCCGAAGGTTGGTTCTCCAAATCAATGATGGTTTGACAACTTAATAAATGCTGGAGCCTTCTTCAAGAATGCGTGGCGTAAAAAAGATCAGTAATTCTACCTTGCTATCATCACGTTATTTACTACGGAACAGGGTACCCAGTACTCGAATGTCACCCAGGAATGGAGCCCTTTTGATCGTCTCGCGACGCTCTGTTTCGTAGATTCCGCCCAGTACAACCGTTTGGCCATCCGCAATGAGAACCTGCGTTTCGACTGAGCGAGCATCAATACTCGGCACCGCTCCACCAATACCACCAGTTGAGACAATTTGACCAACGTTATCTTTGCTGACGCGCAGACCTATGATGATATTGTTATTATGCATAATCCAATGAATAAAAAAGCTAGACCACGTCACATAAGACAACTTAAAGTCGCAAGATCACTGGTTCTGGTGTTTGCGCTGGGTACGATTGGCACTTTGGCCGCCACTGCCGGAATAATCGGTGCCTATTACTATGTACAGCCCAGCCTGCAGTCCGCGGAAACGATTCGCGATATCCGCCTGGAGGTGCCGTTGCGCATTTTTAGCCGCGACGGGTACCTGATCAGTGAAATCGGCGAGCGGCGGCGTATTCCTATTACCTATGAAGACGTGCCAGCGCATGTCGTGCAGGCCTTTATTGCGGCGGAAGACCGGCGCTTCTTCGAACACTCAGGCATCGATTACCGCGGCGTCCTCCGGGCGGTCTTGCGCATGGCGCGAACCGGTAACGCCTCTGGCGGCGGTGGCAGTACGCTGACGCAGCAACTCGCGCGCGATTACTTCCTTACGCGCGAACAGACGGTGAGCCGAAAACTCAAAGAGGCGTTTCTCGCCTTCAAGATTGAACAAGAATTTACCAAGGAGCAGATCATGGCGCTGTTCCTTAATAAGATGTTTTTTGGTCAACGCGCGCACGGCGTCGCTGCAGCATCCAAGGTTTTCTTTAATAAAAATCTAGGGGACATCAACGTAGCTGAAGCGGCTACGCTGGCTGGGGTATTACCCGCACCATCACGATATAACCCAGTTTCGAGCGCACAAAACGCTGAAGTGCGCAGAGGTTATGTTCTCAGTCGAATGCTCATGCTCGGCTTTATAGACGATGCGGCATATCAGGAGTCCATGGACTTTCCGCTAGAATCTCAGTTACACGGTGCTGCTATAGAACTTAGCGCTCCGTTTGTAGCCGAAATGGTGCGCAGCGAAATGTTGAAGCGTTACGGCGAGGATGCCTATACAGCCGGCTATCAGGTGGTAACGTCGCTGGATTCGCGCATGCAAAAAGCCGCCAACTATGCACTGCGTAACGGGCTGCTCGAGTTCACTCGCAGACGCGGATATCGCGGGCCGCTCTCCCAGATTGAACTTAGCGAAGATGTGTTGTCCCTGCCGCCCGATATATGGCCAGTCGAAATACTCGAGCCCCTTAATCGCTATGCACCGGGTGGACTATCGTTAGCTCTCGTAACCGCGGTGTCCGAGAACAACAGCGCGACGATAGTCTTCCACGATACTAGCGAGACAACTCTGCCGTGGTCCGGTATTCGTTGGGCGAACGCGTTCATCGATCGCGAAAATTATGGCCCGGCTCCTGAGACTGCCGCCGAAGTTTTAAGCATCGGCGATGTTATCTACGTAATGCCGACCGCGAATGATAGCTGGGCACTCGCGCAAGTGCCCGATGCGCAGGCAGCGCTTGTTGCAGTAGATCCTTATGACGGCGGCGTCGCGGCGCTGACCGGCGGTTTCGACTACACCACCAGCAAATTCAACCGAGCGAGGCAAGCGTATCGTCAGCCTGGGTCGGCCTTTAAACCGTTCATTTATTCTGCAGCGCTTGAGCACGGCAATACGGCAGCGACGGTTGTTCTGGACGCACCAGTCGTAATTAGTTCGTCCGAGCTTGAGGCGATCTGGCGACCAATTAACTATAGCGGACGCTTTTACGGCCCGACTCGAATGCGCGAGGCCTTGGTTCGATCTATGAATCTGGTGTCGGTCCGCTTGCTGTTGTTCGAAACTGGCATCGGAAATGCAGTGCGGCATATCGCGAAATTCGGCTTCAGTGACACAACGCTCATTAGAAATGGGTCGCTTGCGTTGGGCGGTGGCGACGCCTCTGTGCTGGACATGGCACAGGGTTACGCGATGCTCGCCAATGGTGGTCATGCCGTGGCGCCCTACGTCATAGATTCGATATTTGGTCCCAGTGGCGAACCGCTGTACCGAGTCGAGCCCGCTATCGTTTGCGATGAGTGCTTCACAGAAGAGCTGGACCAGCCGATCATTATCGAGGAGTCGGCCGAAGGATCGTTCGAAAACGAGGCTCTTGATCGAGAGTTGATGCTCGAGGAAATGGCAGACGTTATCGATTCGTATCGGCCGACGGCAACTGACGCTCCGGAGTTGTTCGAGCATTTCAATGCCGCTCCTCAAGCCATTACTCCGCAAAACGCATATCTAGTGCAGGATATGATGCGCGACGTAATTCAGCGCGGCACTGGCGTACGCGCACGCAGAGAATTGGGACGCTCAGACCTGTCTGGAAAGACAGGCACATCGAACGACAGGCGAGACGCCTGGTTCGGCGGCTTCAATGCCGACCTCGCTGCCGTTATTTGGGTTGGCTATGACGATTCGCAACCTTTAGGTCCACGCGAAGAAGGCTCACGTACCGCACTACCTATATGGATTGAGTTTGCCCGCATAGCATTAAAAGGTGTTCCGGAACATCAGATGCCCATGCCAGAGGGCATCGTGTCTGTTCGAATTGACAGAGAAACCGGTTGCCCTGCCCGAGCTGGCCAATCCAATGTTACTTTTGAAGTGTTTCGTGAAGGTCACGTCCCGGACTGCGAACGATTTGAAGAGATCACAGATCCATTCAATAATGCCGCCGGGATCTATCCCGATCCAGAAGAAGAGGGCGACGATGACGAGGCACTTTTTTAGCTAGCAATTCGAAATTTATGGGAAGAAAACCGGACAGCGATTCAGGGCGGGCGCGACAAGTCGTCGCGCAAGAAGCTGCTCGTATGATTGTTGACCATGGCATTCGTGACTATCGCCTCGCAAAACAAAAGGCCGCCGATCGACTCGGTATGGGCGCACGTGGTTCGCTACCCGGCAACGAAGAGATCGAAGAAGCCGTTGCAGAGCAACGGCAGATATTCGGTGGCGAATCCCATGAGCAGCTCCTACGACTGATGCGAACCGCGGCACTTTCAGCAATGGCGCTGCTAAAAGCTTATTCGCCGCGCCTCGTGGGGCCCGTGCTTGCCGGAACGGCGGACGAGAACTCGAGCGTCAACTTACACGTCTTCGCCGACAGCCCCGAGATAATCGCCATGGAAATTGGCGATATGGGTATTCAGTTCAAATCATACGAGCGCCGACTAAAAACTCGTCGCGGACAAGTTGAAATATATGCCGGGTTCGAATTCAGTCACTGTAACGAAGTAATCCAGGCGACCGCCTTTCCATTCGATGGTTTACGCCAGGCACCGCTTTCACCTATCAACGGCAAACCGATGAAACGGGTAGACGCGAATGCCGTGCAGGAGTTACTCAAGCACGTATGAGGTCGGCGTTCAGCCTTAGCGGTTAGCGATCACCGACGAGCGTGTAGTCTCTTGCTGCCGGTCCTGTGTAAAGCTGGCGCGGTCGTGCAATCTTGCCTTCTGGGTCGGCAATCATTTCTCGCCAGTGTGCGGTCCAACCGACTGAGCGGCCAAGTGCGAACATGACGGTGAACATCGAGGTTGGAATTCCAAGCGCGCGATAGATGATGCCCGAGTAGAAGTCGACATTCGGATACAAGTTTTTCTCTTTGAAATAATCGTCGTTAAGAGCAACTTGTTCGAGTTCCTGTGCAAGATCGAAGAGAGGTGTATCTTTTCGGTCCAGTTTTTGCAAAACCTTGTGGCACATTTCCCGAATGATCGTGGCACGCGGATCGAAGTTCTTATAGACCCGGTGGCCGAAGCCCATTAAACGGAAAGGATCGTTCTTATCCTTGGCTTTTTCGACGTACTTGCCGATCTGGCTAACGTCACCGATCTCTTCGAGCATGTTAAGAACAGCTTCGTTTGCGCCGCCGTGTGCGGGGCCCCAGAGCGCCGCAATACCGGCGGCGATAGCAGAGTAAGGGTTGGCACCAGAACTGCCGGCCATGCGTACCGTCGACGTCGAGCAGTTCTGTTCATGATCGGCGTGCAGAATAAATAACAAGTCCAGTGCTTCCGCTGCAACAGGATCAATCTCGTAGGGCTCAGCAGGAACTGCGAACAACATGTGCAACAGGTTCTCGCAGTAGCTCAGATCGTTACGCGGATAAATGAATGGCTGACCACTGTTTAGCTTATAGGCCGCTGCCGCGATAGTCGGCAATTTCGCCAAGATACGGTGTGAAAAGATATTCCGATGCTCTTTGTTCGAGGCATCCATTTCTTCGTGATAATACGCGGACATCGATCCGACGACGGCCGACAACATCGCCATCGGATGTGCGTCGTAGCGAAATCCCTTGAAAAAACTCAACATGCCTTCGTTCAGCATGGTGTGACGGCGAATGGTTGTGTCGAACTCGTCGAGTTCTGTCGCGGTCGGCAACTCACCGTTCAACAACAGGTAAGAGACTTCGATAAAGCTGGAATTACTGGCAAGCTGTTCAACCGGGTAACCCCGATACATCAGAATGCCTTTCTCGCCATCAATGAACGTAATATCCGATTCGCAGCTACCGGTCGATACGAATCCGGGGTCGTAAGTAAATACGCCCTGCTCACGATACAACTTGGCTATGTCGATTACATCGGGTCCGATCGTGCCGCTTCGAACTGGTAAATCTATTTCCAAGCCATCCGGGCTCTTCAGGCGATATGCATCCTCGCTCATCTTTTTCCTCTCATTCCTTTAATTTAGAACTTGTTGAGCATAGCAGAGCTCCCGGTGCGCCGGGATCGTGGAAAGTCATTATATGAAGACGCCAGACGACCGCAAGGGGCCGTGTGTCTTAACCCATACCGTACTTCTTGCGGAACTTGTCTACGCGGCCGCCAGTATCGACTTTCTTCTGCTTGCCAGTGTAAAACGGGTGGCACGAAGAGCACACCTCGATACGGAGAGCCTCGCCGAGGGTCGAGCGAGTGGTGAACTCGTTGCCACAACTACAGGTGACCTGGATGTCGTCGTAATTGGGATGTATGTCGGCTTTCATTTTCAGGCTCTCCCGAGCACGCTACTACATAAAAAGGTCGCGTAGGATATAAGGAAGCAAGGATCTCCGCAAGCCCCGTTTTTTATCCACAGAACCTGTGGACAAGACTGTGGATGAAAATTGAGTGAATGCTCTAAGCTACGGTTTTTCATAGATCGTTGTCAGAATGACTAATTTTTGTCCAATTTCTATTGGCAATACAAAACAACAACTTACGAGGCTTTTGCAACACAGATGATGAGCAGAGAGCCCTCTTGCACTGAAAACAAAGGCATACGTACGGACTTGTGCATAAGCGAATAACTCGGCCAACGATAGTCAAATCAAAAAAATCGTATCTGGCCGGCAAGAAACTGCGCAATTTGGACTATAAATTCATTGAGATTCGACATCATCGGTGATGAAGCCAGACTGCAAATCATTCAAAAAGCGGCGCCCAAGCCTCGTCGGCATCCAAAATTGATTATCATCGCGCTCGATGAGGCCCTTCTTTCTCACATCCACCGTTGCATCCACTAGATCGGACGCCGTTAGTCCCGTCCGCGCAACGAATAGCTTTTCGGCAAAGCCCTCATTAAGACGCAGCCCATTGAGCATGAACTCAAACATCAAATCGGCCTCACCTAAAGGCCTCAGGCCTGCCGCGGGCTCGTTTGATTCCTGCATGATCATGTATTGCATTGGGTTTGCCGGCTTCTGGTAACGGAAAATGCCTGAAGCGTTCGTAATCTTGCCATGGGCACCCGCGCCAATCGCAAGATAGTCCCCGAAGGACCAATAATTGAGGTTGTGCTGGCAGCGTCGCCCTTCTCTTGCATATGCGGAAACCTCGTATTGCTCATATCCATGGCGCTTAAGGAGCTCCTGACCCCGGTCCTGAATCTCAAAGGCAAGATCGTCGTCTGGAAGATTGGCGGGCGGGCGGGCGTAAAATACGGTGTTGGGCTCTAGGGTCAGTTGATACCAGGAAATATGGGCGGGATCGAGATCTATCGCAGCAGACAAGTCGGCCATGGCCATTTCTACAGTCTGATTCGGCAGGTCGTGCATCAAATCTATGTTGATGTTGTCAAAACCAGCGTCCTTGGCATCCAGTACAGCGCATGAGATATCGGCGCTACTATGAATGCGGCCAAGCAGCCCCAGAGTAGCGTCATCGAAGCTCTGCGCGCCGATAGACAAGCGTGTAACGCCAGCGTCTCGATAGCCGGCCGGCGATCCGCATTCCACTGTCCCGGGATTCGCTTCCATCGTCACCTCAGCGTTTTGCGCGATGGAGAAGTGCTGCTTCGCGCCATCAAGCAGCCGACCAATCTCATTCGGTGTAAAAAGACTGGGTGTGCCGCCGCCCAGGAAAACCGTCTGAATCTCTCTCCCGTCGCCTCTGTGCGCCTGCTGCTCCATATCGTGCAGCAAAGCCAAGATGTAGCGGTCTTTAGGTGCGTTGTCACCAGCACGGTGCGAATTGAAATCACAATAGGGGCACTTTCTTACACACCATGGCAGGTGCACGTACAAAGACAGGGGCGGCTCAATCACGCGTAGGTCTGTTTGATCAATTCAACCAACCGGCGCAAAGCCTGGCCGCGATGGCTCAGAGCGTTTTTCTTCTCCGGACTTAGCTCTGCTGAGCTGCAGCCGCAATCTAGAACGAAAAACAGAGGGTCGTAACCAAAGCCGCCCTCACCGTGTTGCTCGCGCAATATTTCACCCAGCCACAACCCCTCTGCAACTAGCGGTTCACGATCCGCGTTAACAAAAGTGGCCACGCAATGAAATGCGGCGGCTCTATCATCGACGCCCTCGAGCACTTGCAACAGCTTGGCATTGTTGGCTATATCGTCACCATGTTCACCGGCGAACCGTGCCGAATATACACCCGGCGCGCCGTCAAGCGCCTTGACCGACAGGCCAGAATCATCAGCAATAGCCGGCAAGCCGGTCGATCTCGCGGCGTGTTGTGCTTTGATCAGCGAATTTTCCCTGAAACTCTGCCCGCTTTCATCGGCGTCAGCCACACCGTAGTCGGACTGCGCAACAACTTCGATGCCGAGACCTTCCAACAGTCGGGACATTTCCCGGATCTTGCCAGCATTGCTGCTGGCTATAACAACTTTCTTGAGTGAGGCGCCCACTACAATGCCGCCGCAATCGCCTCGTTTTGTGCCGTTATTATTCCGCTGATACCTGTACGAGCGAGACCCAACATCGCGGTAAACTCGGCGTCGTTAAACGCGTGACCTTCCGCGGTTCCCTGAACCTCAATAAAGTTGCCGGCGTCGTTCATCACAATATTCATGTCTGTTTCGGCCTGAGAGTCCTCAGCGTAGTCGAGATCAAGAACTGGCGTGCCATTGTAGATACCCACTGACACAGCAGCGACCTGCCCGTGCAGCGGGTTTTTCTTCAATTTACCACTGGCCGTTAGGCGCTCCATTGCAATGGCTAGCGCAACGTAAGCGCCACTAATGGATGCGGTTCGGGTTCCACCGTCAGCCTGCAAAACGTCACAGTCGAGCATTATCGAGCGCTCACCCAGTGCTTTCATATCCGTAATCGCTCGCAGCGACCGGCCGATTAAGCGCTGGATTTCAAGCGTCCGTCCGCCCTGTTTGCCACGTGTAGCCTCACGACCGGACCGCGTATGTGTCGCACGAGGCAGCATGCCGTACTCACCGGTTACCCAGCCACTGCCCTTACCGCGCATCCAACCAGGCACTCGTTCATCGATGCTGGCCGTGCACAGCACTTGCGTGTCCCCGAAGGAGGCCAAAACACTGCCTTCTGCGTGCTTTGTAAAATCTGTAACGAAGCGAACTTCGCGCATAGTTGCGGAATCGCGGCCACTTGGACGCATGATAATTCTCCAGTACGTAACTTTATGTTTTGAGTTAGCTGCTTGGTGCCAGCTCAGTCAGATGCCGAGCTACCTTAACGTGGTACCCGTCGTATTGTCACTTTGGGGAGCGTTGATTTCGAGTGCTTTGACACTCAGCGCTTTTTGTGGCGATTGAATGCCTTAGTTGTTGGACCGCTGTGCGGCCACAGCTTAGAATGTTGTCCCGTTTAAAAACGTGAGCCACGCAGCACTATTGCTGCACACCTTTGGAGACCAACGCTGATGTTACACAGTATGACAGGCTTCGCGCGCGAGTCCGTTGAAGCGGCCCTCGGTACGTTAACCTGGGAAATACGCGCGGTGAACCATCGCTACCTCGACGTGCAATTCAAATTGCCGGAGGATCTGCGCCCGAAAGAACAGGATTTTCGACAACAAGCCAGTGCCATTCTCGGACGCGGCAAGGTTGAGTGCAGTCTGTATTTTCGACGAGCTATGGACCAGCAAACCGAGATGCAAATTGACACGGCCCTCGTCGAGCTCCTCGGCGCTCGGATTGCTGAGCTATCTGCAGCATTACCCGCAACTGCAGCGGTAAATCCTATCGAAATACTGCGCTGGCCCGGCGTCATGAAGTCACCCGAGATCGATGCCGAGCCGCTCTTCGCACATGCAAGCGCATTGCTCGATGCCGCACTGCAAAGAATCGCGGGTATGCGCCTTAGCGAAGGTAGTCGTATTGCGGAAATGCTCAAATCGCGGCTCGCCGAAATAGAGGTGATCGCAACGTCAGTACGAAAACGCATGCCGGAGGTGTTGACTGCATCGCGAATCAAGCAACAAGAGCGCCTCAAAAAACTTAACGTTGAAGCCGATACGACGCGC